>NZ_JALIQP010000003.1:300000-564835 GCF_023566055.1 Halosolutus amylolyticus
AGGTGCAGTCGTCACCCCGACCTGGGCGCTCTAGAAGGGCAGCAAGTCAGTAGCCGACGCGAGCGGGCTCTATCTTTAAATAGCGAGAGAATCCCGCCGTTTACGGCGGGCGTGAATCGCGTCACTTGACTACGCAACCCACCGTCTACGGCAGTCTGAATACCAAACAGAATCTATTAGTACCAAAATAACGTACAAGGAATTGTGCGAACTGAAATCGATATGGAGCGGGGAAGTGAACTCCATGAGCGAGTGAAAAACTACGCTCGTGACAATGGTATCCGTCATCCCCGTGCCTACGCTGAACTAATCGAAAAAGGATTAGACGCCAGTGACGACGATAACTAAGACGCTTCAAGCGACGTTTGCCCCGCCCACCGCGCACAAGCAGTCGAAACTGAACGACCTGCTTGAAACGTACCGTGACGGTCTGCAAGAGGCGTTCGATGCCGGGGCGAGTACCATGTCAGCAGTCAGCGACATCGTGACGCCCTACGACCTGCCGTATCAGGCGAAGGCAGCTCTGTGCAACTACGTCCCGAAACTCCACAAGACGTACAACGCCAAGGAGTTGGACGACGAACACCCGATACGGCTCACGAATCAGGCTGCGAAGTTCGACCACTCCAACAAACGCGACTACGAATTCACGTGGTGGGTTCCACGTCCCGGTCGGGGAACGAACTTCTGGATTCCGCTCCGGATCAATCCCGAACAGGAAGACCTCTGGCACGACCTCGTATCGGAGGACGCGAAGGCTGGCGAGATGCGGCTTCAACAGCACCGGAAAAACTGGGTACTGCACGTCACCGTCGAGTACCCGATCGAAGAACCAGAGACAGACGGTGACGCCACGCACATCGGCTTAGACATCGGAGAAACCGCCCTCATCACGGGCTGTGCCCTCAAGGACGGTTCTCCGACTAACCCATTCGTGTGTAGCGGAAGCAGAGCGAAGCATCTCCACAAAGAGATGCACACCACCCTGAAACGACTCCAAGAGCGTGACGCATCCGAGTGGCGGATTGAAGACCGCTTCTCGCACTACCAGAACGCGCTCACCGACATCGTGGAGAAGGCGTCCCGGGAAGCCGTCGAGTACGCCAAGCAGTTCGAGAATCCGGTGTTGGTGATGGAGAATCTGACGTACATCCGTGAACGTCTCGATTACGGGAAGTACATGAACCGTCGCCTCCACTCGTGGGCGTTCGCCCGACTCCAAGGACGCATCGAGGACAAGGCGACGGAAGCAGGCATCCCGGTCGAGTACGTGAACCCGGCGTACACGAGTCAGATGTGCCACTCGTGCCACCGTATCGGTCGGCGGGACTCGCAGGCCGAGTTCCGGTGTCCGAACGACGACTGCCACGTTTCGACGTTTCAGGCCGACATCAACGCTTCCGCGAATATCGCACGACGGGTTGACCCGTGGGGAGAGAGCGTCCCGCTTGACAAGGCGGAACGCGATGACTCGCCTCGGGATGGGAGCGGTAGTGACACCGCCACGACTTACCGTGAGAAGAGCGTACCAGCGCAGATGACGCTCACAGCGTTCCAAGAGTCGGAACCCTCTGCCAGCGACGACTAACTGGTATTCCCCATGCGTGGGAAGCCTCGCCGTTTACGGCGAGGAGGATGTCACACCGATTCGCAGATCTCGATGAAGTTCTCGAAGACTTCCTCGCCGTCCTCGGTGTGGGCGACCTCCGGGTGCCACTGGACGCCGTAGAGGTCGCGATCGGTGTCGCTCATCGCCTCGACGTCGCAGACGTCGCTCCTGGCGGTCAACGCGAATCCCTCGGGGAGTTCCTTCACCTCGTCGGCGTGGCTCGCCCAGACGCGGGTTTCCGGGTGGAGCGACCCGGTGAGCGGATCGTCCTCGTCGACGATGTCGACGGAGACGTCGGCGTAGCCGCCGTAGTCGCCGTTCCCGACGCGGCCGCCGAGTTCCGCGGCGATCAACTGCATCCCCAGACAGATGCCGAGCACCGGCACGTCCGCCTCGAGATACTCGGCCGATCGGCCGATCCGATCCATCTCCGGGCCGCCCGAGAGCACGACGCCGTCGGCGTCGACCTCGCTCGGTGGCGTGTCGTTGTCGATCAACTCCGTGTCGACGCCGAGATCGCGAAGCGCCCGGCGTTCGAGGTGCGTAAACTGCCCGTGGTTGTCCACCACGACGATTCTCGTCATTGCGTGTTCGTAGCCGATCGATCGGTAAAAACCGTCCGAAAACCGCGCTCACATTGGGGCACGGAAATTCGACCGCGACAGATCGGCGATGCCGTGGCAACGTTCACGTTCTTCAGAAAAACTTAACAATTAATGGGTAAGAGTTCTGTTCCAATGGTAGTCAATACCTTTCGCGCCGTGACCCGGTGGATGGTTCTGTTGTCCGTCGCGGGGATCGCGCTGGGGATCGTGGGATACGTTGCGATCGAGTGGACGATCCAGTCGATCGAGGCCGGTGGTGTCGCCGCCGACTTCGCGCCACTGGTCGCCGTCTTCGTCACCTTGCTGGTCGCGCCGGTACTCACCGCAGTGATCGGTCTCAGCGAGGGCCGACGGGCAACGGACAGGCGCGTTTTCCTCGAGACGGCGGTCGGATCGCTGATCGGGTCGGTCCTCTACGTCATCATCGCGGTCACGCTGACCAGTCGGATCATGGCCGCCGGTGCGGGACCGGGCCTGTTCGACATCGTCTCGATCGCCGGACTGATCGCCATCACCGGCGTTCTCACTGCGATCGTCGGCGGTGCCGTCGTCTTCGCCCCGGACGACGAGGTGGACGCGCCGGAACAGTCACAGACTACTCCCCTGCCGAAGAAAACCGACTCGACGAACTGAGTCGTCGTTTTTCGCGGTTCGATGCCGGGGGAGAGGCCGGACACTTCGTTCGGCGCGATCGCCGAGTCGCCGGACGCCTCCCGAGTCGGACGGACCGCGCACCGTACTATTCGTCGCCGTTCTCCGGGGACTCCTCGAACCCCTCGAGGTCGAACCAGAGTTCGATCTCGAACTCGTTGTCGCCCGATTCTTCGGCGGGAAGGCCGAACTCGTCGGCCGCGGAGCCACAGACGGGACCCACGCCGTCGACGGTATCGAACCCGGGGACTGCGAAGGTGTCGTCGACGAGCGTCGCGGTGGCGGTTCCGCTCTCTGCGTCGACCTCGAACGGCGTTCCTTCGAGTCCGTTGTCGCTGGTCCCGGTCGTCATCTCGAGTTCGGTCTCGGTCACGCAGGTCGAGTCGGGCGCGATGCCACGGAGCGGACCGATGACCTCGGACTCGATTTCGAAGTCCGCCTCGGCGGTCATCTCGCCGGTTTCGGGATCGATCGTTCCCTCGAACCCGTTCGGCGCGCTCATCTGGACCTCGGCGCGATCCGCGTCGACGTTGAACGAGGTGATCAGCGGGATGGCGACGTCCTCGGCGTCGGCCTCCCACGTTCCTTCCTCGAGGTCGACGTCCGCGTCGATGACGAACGACTCGTCCTCCCACTCGACGTTTTCGGGCGCGTTCTCGGGTTGTGGCTCGTCCTCGTCGCTCTCCGGGAAGACGACCTCTCGATCCCCGCCGAGGATGATCGTCCCTTCCTGGCCGTAGGCGGTGAACGATGCGTCGCCGTTCGTATCGTCCTGTGCATGGGCGGCTACCGATGCGTCGGCGTCGTTCGTGCCGTCTCCATCGATCGGCGGTCGATCGGCGGCATCGGTCGTCGGGTTCGCTGCCCCGGCGGCGGCCAGACCCGTTCCGACGATCGAACACAGCACGATCGCCGCCAGCGCAACTGCGAGGGCGTTCGTTCGGCTACGGTCTCCGGTCATGGCTCATGTACTCATACTACACGAATACGACCGCTGGCTTATACCCCAGTTCACGGGACGATGGTAGTCCGTTTCGAGAGAACGCACACCGTCTCGTACGGCATGACGGGCCGCAAAAACGGCGCAAAACCCTGAACGGGTTGGTTTCCAGTGGCCGTTCCGGTACGTTTATACTCCGTTCGGAGAACGGTACTCCCATGGCAGTCGATCTCAGCGAGTTCGAGCACCCGGCGTGGACCGCTGCGGCAGGAACAGGCGTCGGCTATCTATTGATTCTCGCGCTGTTGACGGTCGCCCTGTTCGTCGTCCCGTGGCTCATCTTCACGACGCTCTAACCGGCCCGCGTCGCTTTTCTGACGGTAGAATCGGTCCGCCTGGGACTGCGTTCGATCGGACGACGTCGAGAACGGGTATCGAGAAAACCGAAGCGACTGCGATCAGGCGAACGTCTTCGAGACGTCCTCGGTGTCCTCGGAGTCGGCCTGCACCTTCTCCCAGGCGTTCCGGAAGTCCTCCATCCGGATCTCGGTCCGATCGTCACGGATGGCGAACATCCCGGCTTCCGTACAGACGGCCTTGATGTCCGCGCCGGATGCCTCCGCGGCGTCTTCGGCCAGTTCCGCGAAGTCGACGTCGTCGGAGACGTTCATGCCGCGCGTGTGGATCTCGAAGATGATCTCGCGACCCTCCTGGTTCGGCTTGGGCACCTCGATGAGGCGATCGAAGCGGCCGGGGCGGAGGATGGCGCGATCGAGCATGTCGAAGCGGTTGGTGGCGGCGATGATGCGGATCTCGCCGCGGTCCTCGAAGCCGTCCATCTCCGAGAGCAGTTGCATCATCGTCCGCTGGACCTCGGCGTCGCCGGAGGTCTTCGATTCGGTCCGCTTGGCCGCGATCGCGTCGATCTCGTCGATGAAGATGACGGCGGGTTCGTGTTCGCGGGCGACCTCGAACAGGTCGCGGACCAGTTTCGCGCCCTCGCCGATGAACTTGTGGACCAGTTCCGACCCGGCCATCTTGATGAAGGTGGCGTCGGTCTGGTTGGCGACGGCTTTCGCGAGCATCGTCTTCCCGGTGCCCGGCGGGCCGTGGAGCAGGACGCCGCTCGGCGGATCGATGCCGACGTCCTCGAACATGTCGGGCTTCTCGAGGGGCATCTCGACGGTCTCGCGGACCTCCTGCATCTGTTCTTCGAGGCCACCGATGTCCGCGTAGCTGACGTCGGGACTCTCGGTGACTTCCATCACGCGGGCACGCACGTCGGTCTCGCTGGAGAGACTCTTGACGATAGAGAGGGAGTTGTTGACCGCGACGCGTGCGTCGGGTTCGAGGTCCTCTCGCATCTCCTCGGTGACTTCCGTCAGCGCTTCCTGGTTGTTTCCGTGCTGTTTGATGATGACGCCCTCGTCCGTCATCTCCTGGACGGTGGCGACGAACAGCGGCGACTGCTTGAGCTTCTTGTTCTCGTGGGTCAGTCGCTCGAGTTTCTGCTGGTACTTGTTGTTCTCGGCGTTCGCGTCGAGGAGTTTGTCGCGCATCTCCTCGTTTTGGGTCTCGAGGATCTCCAGCCGTTCCTCGAGCGCCTGGATTTTCTCCTGTTGGGACGCCTCGTCCTCGTCGTATGGGAGGTCGACGTCGTCCACAGTGTCACTCATCACCCGTGGTTTGGGTGTTGGTTCATAAGAGGCTTCGGGTCGGTGTACCGGGGTAGGACTGATAAGAATGATAACTCTGATGAATAAAATGAAACAGAAAATATTATCACTCCGTATTCGGTATGTGGTGATACGATGAGTGCATCAGTACAGCAAGAGACCAGCCAGCGGGGAACGTGGGACGACGTGCGCGATCTCCCACCGAGCGCCAAACTCGTCGCGAAGGTGCTCGAGTACAACGACACGATGACCCAGCAACAGATCGCCGACGAGACGCTGCTGCCGGCCCGGACGGTCCGGTACGCGCTCAACCGCCTCGACGAGCAGAACGTCGTCGACTCCCGGTTCTCGTTCTCCGACGCCCGCAAGCGCCTCTACAGCCTCGACATCGAGGCGTAATCGGCTGTCTGTCGCGGCGACGCGGATCTCGAAGCGTCGACGGTCGATCTTCTCCCTCGGTTTTTTATTCGGATCGACGGGTACCGACGCGACCGCCGAGTGACCGAATCCGCGGAGCCGACGCGGCCGGTTCTCGTCGCGAGGACAAGCCCAGTACGTAATCGAGGTCGCCGTATTCGGGCGAACACCGGACGGTACGGCGGGTACAGAAAGTTCATTGCGCACCCGTTCGCTATCCGGGGTATGTCCAGCACGAAAACGATCGTGCGCGTTTCGACGGCGCTCTCCCGGACTGGTCGTGATCTCTCGTGAGCGAGGACTCGAGAATCGATCGCCGGACCGTCCTCGGTGCACTCGCCGGCGTCGGTGGCGCCACGCTGGCCGGTTGTTCGGCGTTCGACCGCGACGCTGACGGTGAGACGAGTCGGCTAGACGACGACGCGGCTCGAGAGTTGGCGACGCGGTTCGCCCCGACGCTGTACTTCGACGTTTACGAGCGGTGGTTTCCGACGGACCCGCGGCCCTACGCCAGCGAACGCGACGACGAGACGATCGTCACCGGATTCGACGCCCTCGACGGCTACCACGAGCAGTACGGCGAAGGGGACCCGCCGAACCCGGCGGTGTTCTACCACGCGGTCGAGTACGAGAGGGCGCCACTCGCCGTGATCCAGTTCTGGTTCTACTCCGTGTTCGACCAGTTCACGACCAACTTCCACTGGCACGACTGGGAGGTGCTCCACGTCTTCGTCGACACCGAAACCGGCGACCCACAACTGTACGTCGCCAGTTCTCACTCCCGGACGGTCCCGAACAACGAGTTTCTGGACCCGGACCCGGAGCTGGTTCCCCGCATCCTCTCGGAACTCGGCTCCCATTCGAGTGCGCTCTCGGTTAACGACGTCCCCGATCGCTTCCAGCGCGTCACCATCGACGATCTGCTGGCGGACATCACGAACACGGCGCTTGAAGGCGTCGAGGACCTCGCGGATATCGAACTCCCGCTCGCGTACGGACTGCCGCGAGACGAGGGATCACGGCTCCCCTACGTCGTTCCGGAGTACGACGGCGGTCCGATATACGACCACGAGCGGTTACCCTCCGTCACCCGCGAGTCGCTGGTCGACGACGCACTGACCGTCCGATCCTACGACGCAGTGACGTCGCCGCCGACGAAACTGCCGACGCGCGAGACGGGGCTCGTCTTCGGGCACCGCGAACGACGGGGCGACGCCGATATCGACGTCGCGTACGAACTCGTCCCGAGCGACGAACTCGAGCACATCTCGTCGTTCACCGGCCCGCAGTTGAGCTTCGAGTTCGCCGTTCCGGGCGTGATCGAGGACGCCATCGCGGGCCACATCACGACGACCGGGACGCCGTGGGGTCAGCCCCGGTACGAGAATCCGGCGGCGGATATCTCCGTTCCGAACCACCGGATGGCGCTGGCCGACCGCTACGACGCCATCGGCGACGCGGCACCGATCAATACCGTGTTCGCCCGTCTCACGGAGACGATCACCGACGACGACGCGCCGGAGAACGAAGGGCTG
Source organism: Halosolutus amylolyticus (assembly GCF_023566055.1). NCBI lineage: Archaea > Methanobacteriati > Methanobacteriota > Halobacteria > Halobacteriales > Natrialbaceae > Halosolutus > Halosolutus amylolyticus. The sequence goes on from NZ_JALIQP010000003.1 coordinate 307,434, forward strand.
ACCACGACGGAAACGACCCTCGAGTCGGTCGTCTTGCTCGAGAGCGATCCGGAAGCCGTCCCGACGTTCGGCGGCGTCGCGGTCCTCCAGGACGTCCCGGCCGGCGACCATCGACTGACGGTCAACGGTGCCGGTCGAGCGCCACACAGCGAACGTCTCAGCGTCCCGGACGACGGGACGCCGACGGCGGCCGGCGTCGACGGCGAGATTCCACTGGTCGACCGCGAGGAGGCAACTAAGCTGGAAGTGCTGGGCGAGAACGCGTCGAGCGACCTTTCGACGGTAGCCGTCGAAGACGACTTCGCCGGGCGACTGTACGAGTCGCCGGTCGACGGTAACGACGCGATATACGTCCACACGGGCGGGGCCTACACGACCGAGGTTCGGGACAGCGACGACGCCGTCGGCGCCTACCGGATCAACCCGTCCCCCGAGGCCGAGACACCCGTCCGCATCGAGCGTCCCGAGACCGGCAAAGCCCCGCTTGCCGCGTTCGTGGCGGACATCGCCGACGAGACGCGGACTGCGATCGCAGCGGCCGGCGACGACGATGACGCCGACGAAGGGGATGACGACGATGGGGACGGAGACGACGGGGCGTCGAACGCCGTCGCGGGTCTCGAGCGCGCCCTCGCCGCCGTTGCCGAGGCCGCGCGGGCAGCCGCCGAAGGGGCACGCGGCGGCGACCGAGCGAATACCGACCGACGGCTCGAGACCGTCACCGAACGACTCCGACGGGTCGAAGAGCGCCTCGCGGAGGCGAGCGACGACCTCCCGCGATCGCTCTCGAAGGCGACCCGAAACAGACTGGCACAGGCCGATCGGCGCACGGAACAGGCCCGGGCCGCCGAAAAACTGTAATCCGACGTTCGGCCCTCGGCTCGGTCGTCGGGATGTCGCCGTCCGGTCGAAGTAACTTTCACTCCGGTCACGGAATCCCTTTAGGAGAGGCACTCGAACCACGGTCCAATGACGCGGGTGATACACACGGGCGATACCCACATCGGGTACCAGCAGTACAACTCGCCCGATCGCCGTCGGGACTTTCTCGAGGCGTTTCGACAGGTCGTCGACGACGCGGTCGCCGAGGACGTCGACGCGGTGATCCACGCCGGGGACCTGTTTCACGATCGTCGACCGAGTCTGATCGATCTGCAGGGGACCGTCGAGATCCTCCGAACGCTCGCCGACGCCGACGTCCCGTTTCTCGCCGTCGTCGGCAACCACGAGGGCAAACGCGACGCCCAGTGGCTCGATCTCTTCGCCGATCTCGGACTCGCAACGCGACTCGACGCGAGCCCCCACGTGATCGACGACGTGGCACTATACGGACTGGACTTCGTCCCCCGATCGCGCCGGGACGACCTCGAGTACGGATTCGAACCGGTACCGGACGAGGCCGATCACGCCGCCCTCGTGAGCCACGGCCTGTTCGAACCGTTCGCCCACGCCGACTGGGACACCGATCGACTCCTCGCGGAGTCGACGGTCGACTTCGACGCCGTTCTGCTCGGGGACAACCACGAACCCGGCACCGCCGAGGTACGGGACGCGTGGGTCACCTACTGCGGCTCGACCGAGCGCGCGAGCGCGAGCGAACGCGAGGCCCGCGGCTACAACCTCGTCGAATTCGACGACGAGGTCTCGATCCGCCGCCGCGGGCTCGACGCCACCCGCGAGTTCGTCTTCGTCGACCTCGAACTCGCCGGGGACGAGGGGATCGATCGCGTCCAGGAGCGCGTCCGCCAACACGACCTGGAAGACGCGGTCGTCATCGTGACGATCGAGGGCGAAGGCGATCCGATCACGCCCGCGACGGTCGAGGAGTTCGCCCTCGATCGGGGCGCGCTCGTCGCCCGGGTGAACGATCGCCGGGACCTCCCCGACGACGCGGGCGAGGTGTCGGTGAGTTTCGCCGATCCCGACGCGGCAGTTCGCGAGCGGGTTCGGGACCTGGGGCTGAGCGACGCCGCCCGCGACATCGACGAGACCGTTCGGAACGACGACCTGCCGGACTCGAACGTCCGCGAGACGGTCGAGCGGCGGGTCCGTGACCTGCTCGAGGACGACGAAGCGGCGTTCGACCCCGCCGCCGACGGCGATCACGAGACCGACGCGGACGACGCGTCGGACGAGGCGACGACGGTCGCCGACGCAATCGCGGAGGACGGCGGCGAACCGACGACCACCGACGGTTCCGCCGAGACGGGCGACGACACGGCGGTCGAGAGCGAGCCGTCCGGAGACGCGAAAGCGGACGACGAACCCGCCGACGCCGACACCGCCTCGCTGGGTGATTTCGCGTGAGGGTCGACCGCGTCCGGCTCCGGAACTTCAAGTGCTACGGCGAGGCCGACCTCTCGCTCGATCGGGGCGTCACCGTCGTCCACGGCGTCAACGGGAGCGGGAAGTCGACGCTGCTCGAGGCCGTGTTCTTCGCCCTCTACGGCTCGAAGGCCCTCGACGATCGCACGCTCGACGACGTCGTCACGATCGGCGAGGAGGAGGCGGAGGTCGAACTCCACTTCACCCACGACGGGCGTTCCTACAACGTCGAACGCCACCTCAAACTGCGCGGCGACCGCGCGGTGACGACGAAGTGCGTCCTCGAGACGCCGTCGGAGACGATCGAGGGAGCACGCGACGTCCGCGGAGAGGTCACCAGACTCCTGCGGATGGACGCCGACGCGTTCGTCAACTGCGCGTACGTCCGGCAGGGCGAGGTGAACAAGCTCATCCACGCCTCGCCGAGCGATCGCCAGGACATGATCGACGACCTGCTCCAGCTCGGCGCGCTCGAGGAGTATCGCGAACGGGCGAGCGACGCCCGACTGGGCGTCGACGACGTGCTTCGCGAGGTCCGTGGCGAACTGAAGAACCTCGAGGAGCAGATCGAACAGAAGGAAGCGAAGGACCTCCACGAGCGGCTGAACGGACTGGAGTCCCGACGCCAGGAGACGATCGACGAGATCGACCACTACGAGCGCCAGCGCGAGCAGGCCGAGTCGACGCTCGAAGCCGCGACGGACGTCCTCGAGCGCCACGAGGAGACGCGCGAGGAGATCGAGACGCTCGACGAGGAAATCGAGGCGCTCCGATCGAAGATTTCCGAGACCGAGAGCGAACGCGAGGAGGCCAGCGCCGAGATTCGGGACCTCCAGGACCGGCGGGAGGAACTCGAAGCCGAGCGCGACGAACTGCTGGCCGAACTCGACCTCGACGAGACGGGCGAGGAGGCGGTCGAGAGCCGGATCGACGACCTCGAGGCGCGGGACGACGACCTCCGGGACGACCTCGAGGACGTCCGGGTGACGATCACCGAGAAAAGCGGGACCGTCGAGCGGCTTCGCGAGGAGGCTGCGGACCTCGACTCGCAGGCCGACGAGGCCCGCGAGGAGGCGGACGCGCTCGAGAGCCAACTCGACGACGACGAGGCGACGATCGCCGATCGGGAGGAGAAACTGGAAGAACTCGACGAGGCGATCGACTCGGCGCGCGAGAAATTCGAGGACGCGCCGATCGCGTTCGGCGAGGCGGCCGATCACGTCGCGGAACTCGAGCGCGAACGCGAGGGGGTGACCGACGAGACCGGCGACGTGACGGCCGACGTCAGGGCCGCCGAGAACGCGATCGAGGAGGCCGAAGCGCTGCTCGAGGAGGGGAACTGTCCCACCTGCGGTCAGCCGGTCGCGGACTCGCCACACGTCGACGTGCTGGACGAGAAACGCGAGGAACTCGCGACGCTCGAAGAGCGGCGTGCGGAACTCGAGGCCGAACGCGACGACATCGACGAGCGACTCGATCGCGCCGAGGCGTTGCGCGAGGCCGAACGGGAGGTCGAGCGACTCGAGACGAAGCGCGACGACGTCGACCGACTGCTCTCGGAGAAACGCGAGACGGTCGCGGAGCGCCGTGAGAAGTGCGATCAACTGCGCGAGTCGGCCGCGGAATACGAGCGCGAGGCCGAGACGAAACGCGCCGAAGCGGACGACCTCGAGGACGACGTCGCCGCCGCGCGGGAGGAACTCGGCGAGATCAACACCGAGCGCGGGGCGCTCAAAGCGACGCTGGAGACGCTCGAACGGATCGCCGAGATCGACGGCGAGCGGGCCGACCTCGCGACCCGGATCGAGTCCCTGCGGGACCGCCGATCGGACTGGGAGACGATGAACGACGAGCGCCGGGAGACCCTCTCGGCGAAACGCGAGCGCAAGCGCGACCTCGAGTCGGAGTTCGACGAGGACCGGGTCGAGGAAGCACGGACCGACCGACAGAACGCAGCGAACTACATCGAGAAGGTCGACGAGAAACTCGCCGAACTCGAGGAGCGACGCGACGAACTCGGGAACGCGATCGGTGCGGTCGAGAACGAGATCGAGGAACTCGAGGCCCGACGCGAGGAGCTAGAGACGGTCGAAAAACGGTGTGCGAAGCTGGAGTCGCTCTACGAGGAGGCCGAGACGCTCCAGGGAACGTACGGCGAACTCCGATCGGAGCTGCGCCAGCAGAACGTCGAGACGCTCGAACGGCTGTTGAACGAGACGTTCGATCTCGTCTACCAGAACGACTCCTACGCGGGGATCGACCTGGACGGCGACTACCGGCTGACGGTCTACCAGAAGGACGGCGAACCCCTCGAACCGGAACAGCTGTCGGGCGGCGAACGGGCGCTGTTCAACCTGAGTCTGCGGTGTGCGATCTATCGCTTGCTCGCCGAAGGCGTCGAGGGGACGGCCCCGATGCCGCCGCTCATCCTGGACGAGCCGACCGTCTTCCTCGACTCCGGACACGTCACGCAGCTCGTCTCGCTGGTCGAATCGATGCGGGATCTGGGCGTCGAACAGATCGTCGTCGTCAGTCACGACGAAGAACTCGTCGGCGCGGCGGACGCGCTGGTCCAGGTCGAAAAAGACGCGACGTCGAATCGCTCACGGCTCGATCACGGCGAACCGACGGAGTCGGCCCTGCTCGCGTCCGACTAGGCGGCGTCTTCGGGGGACGCGGCGTCTCCCGCGTCCGCGGTGCGGATCGCGTCGAGGGCGCGCTCGCACGTCTCGGTGAGTTTGTAGCCCCGCTCGCCGGCGACGTCGGTCTCCGCGAGGAGCCCGGCAGCCGAGAGCACCGTGAGCCGACCGTGGAGGTCGCTCTCACAGACGTCGTACCGATCGAGGAGCGTTCGAATTCCGAGCGGGCCGCGCTCGTCGAGTTCGACCAGCAGCCCGAGCGTTTTCTCGTCGTGGACGGACGTCAGGAGCGTCCGAACTGGCGTGGGGACCGTCCGGGCAGCGGTCTTGAGCGCGGATTCGTCGACGGACTCGAGGCGATCGTTCTGGACGTAACATTCGTTACCGGTGTCCGGATCGCGAACGAGGCTCGCGCTGTCGGACTGCTTGAGAAGCAGGTACCGCTTCCCGGTGTCGTCGCGTACGGTTTTCATGGTGGGACGATCGTGCGGTAGCACTCATTCGTGGACGATCGTTCAATTAGGTTTCGCTCGGCCGGGAACCTCCAGGTCAGCCCGGGTCGTCGCTGTCGTCCGCGTCCGTGGTGTCGGCAGACCCCGGATCGCCACGATCCGCTTCCGACGCTCCGGGTTTCGTCCCGGTCTCGGATTCGGGGCTGGCGTCGGATCCGGGCCCGTCGTCGGGGGCTGCGCCATCGGCGGGTTCCGGCCCGTCGTCGCCCTCTGTCCCGGTCTCGCTGGTCCCGGACTGTCCGTCACCGATAGCCGACGCCTCGTAGACCCGGTATCGGCGGTACGCGAACACGGACAGGACCGCGCCAGCGGCGAGCAGTGCGAGGCTCCGGGTGGTCCGTCCCTCGAAGAGCAAGAAGAGGAGGCCGAGCGACGCGACCAGGACCGCCGCGTTGAGCACGAGCACCAGCCCCCAGAAGTGCTCGAGGAGTTCGCCCGGAACGTCCGTCTCGCCGGTCGAGACCTCGGGGATCGGTACCGACGTCGACTCGTCGGTCGGCTCCTCACGCTCTCTGGTGACGTCGGGAATGGTCAACGAGTCGCTGTCGGGATCCCTGAACTCCTCCTCCGGATCGTACTCCTCCGGTTCGTGCTCGGTCCGATCGAACAGCACAGCTAACCGGACGAGAAGCGGCCGCAAAAGGGTTCGCGTTCGGGTCGACCTGGTGGCCTGCTTCCGTGGGCCGACGTCTGGACCTGCGTGCCGACAGGCGGGCGTTCAGGCGATATCGTCGAGCGCGAGCGTCCGGGACGTTTCCACCCAGGCAAGCGGGTTCTCCGCGTCGTAGAAGACCACCCCGTCTTCAGTCTCGTAGGATTCGATCGTCGCGGTGCCCTCGAGTTCGCCACGTGGTTCGCTACTATCCGTCGTCTCGTCGTCGTTCACACGGGTGGACACTTCGATCACCTGATTGTATGCTAGGTGTTACCACATTATATGTCTTGTTGCCCTCACAAAATCACGTCGTACCTGCGGCGTCGGCGAGCCGCGGTTGCGGGACCGGAGTGCCGGGGTTTTTATTCGCCGACTTCGAACCTCGGGACCATGACTGAGGCGGGCCAGGCCGGACTCGCGGAGTTTGCGGAGGCGTCCGACGACCGGCCGGACGAAGAGGCAGTTGCCGTCGCCGGCAACGGCGGAACCGACGCCGCGGACGTGATCGACGTCGTCGAGGAGACCCTCCCGGAACCGGACGGCGATCTCGAACTCGCGGTCATGCAGGTAGATTACACGGTCGCCGGCTACGGGGACGAAGAACGGCCGATCATGCACGTCTTCGGACGGACCCCCGGCGGGGAACTGGAACACGTCCAGGTCGTCGGCTTCCGGCCGTACTTCTACGCGCCGACGGAGACGCTCGATCGGCCGCCGGAGGAGGAGTACGATCGACTCACGGGCAGCCGCGAGGTCGACAGGAACGGCGAGCCATACGAGAGCATCCGCGGGGAGAAACTGACCAAGATCTTCGGCCAGACGCCCCGGGACGTCGGGCAGGTGCGCGACGACTTCGAGCACTACGAGGCGGACATCCTCTTCCCGAACCGGTTCCTCATCGACAAGGACGTCCGCAGCGGCATTCGCGTGCCGGAACGTCGCGCGGAGGACGACTCCCTCGTCGTCCCCCACGAGGAAGTCGAGGCCACGGCCGTCGACGCCCAGCCCCGCGTCCAGACGTTCGACATCGAGGTCGACGACCGATCGGGGTTCCCGGAGGACGGCGAGGAGCCGATCGTCTGTCTCACCAGCCACGACTCCTACCGCGACGAGTACGTCATGTGGCTCTACGAGGCCCCGATCGGCGACGGGGCGATTCCGGACGCCATCGAGGAGTACGACCCGATCGAGGGACCGCTCGATCACGAGATCCGAAGCTTCGAGGAAGAAGAAGCGATGCTCGAGGCGTTCATCGAGTACATCGAACGGACCGATCCCGACGTCCTCACCGGGTGGAACTTCGAGGACTTCGACGCGCCGTACCTCCTCGATCGACTCGAGGAACTCCAGGGCGGCCACGAGTACGACCTCTCGATCGATCGGCTCTCGCGGGTCGACGAGGTCTGGCGGAGCAACTGGGGCGGCCCGGACGTCAAGGGGCGGGTCGTCTTCGACCTGCTCTACGGCTACCAGCGGATGGTCTTCTCCGAACTGGATTCGTACCGGCTGGACGCCGTCGGCGAGGCGGAACTGGGCGTCGGCAAGGAGCGCTACGCCGGCGACATCGGCGACCTCTGGGAGGACGACCCGACGCAACTGCTCGCGTACAACCTGCGCGACGTCGAGATCTGCGTCGAACTCGATCGCCAGCAGGAGATCATCCCGTTCTGGGACGAGGTGCGATCGTTCGTCGGGTGTAAACTCGAGGACGCGCCGACGCCGGGGGACGCGGTCGACATGTACGTCCTCCACGAGGCCCACGGCCGGTTCGCGCTTCCATCGAAGGGGCAGCAGGAGGCCGGCGAGGAGTACGAGGGCGGCGCGGTGTTCGAGCCGATCACGGGCGTCAAGGAGAACGTCACCGTGCTCGACCTGAAGTCGCTGTACCCGATGTGCATGACGACGATCAACGCCTCGCCCGAGACGAAGGTCGATCCCGAGGAGTACGACGGAGAGACCTACGTCGCGCCGATGGACTCCGGCGGGATCCACTTCCGCAAGGAACCCGACGGCGTCATGCGCGAGATGATCACGGAACTGCTCGCCGAACGCGAGGAGAAGAAAGAACTGCGAAACGAGTACGAACCCGGAACCCCCGAGTACGAACAGTACGATCGCCAGCAAGGGGCGGTGAAGGTTATTATGAATTCTCTTTACGGAGTGTCGGGTTGGGAACAATTCCGCTTATATGACAAAGAAGCCGCATCCGCGATCACAGCTACTGGGCGCGAGGTGATCGAATTTACGGAGACTGCCGCAAACGAACTCGACTATCAGGTAGCGTATGGCGACAGCGTTACTGGCGATCGGCCGATAGTCGTCCGCGATCCCGACGGATACGTTCGTATCACACCGATCGAAACGCTTTTCGACCGGGCGACTGGGACGACTGATTCGGCGGTCTTGATCACTGCCGACGGTGGCCCCGTCGCGTCTACCGCTCTCGGGAAGGAACGACGTGAACTCGACGGGTGGGAAGCACTCTCGCTATCTGACGCGGGAACGTCGGAGTGGCAACCGATCGAACAGGTGATTCGCCACGAGACGGATGCGCCGGTCGTCACCCTCCAGCACAAGTTCGGGGAATCGACGACGACTCGCGATCACTCGTTCGTTGTCGAAGAGGATGGGAACTACGTGGAGGCTGCACCAGCCGACGTCGACGAACCGCTCCGTATCCCGGGTCTTCCGGACGTAGATCCCGTCGAAACCATCGACGTATACGAGGCGTTGGCTGGATACGAGCGAACGTACGAGGACGGACGAAGCGTCGGGGCGGAACGCGCTACGACGAAGAAGAAACGCGTTCACGCGGACGAGGAATACGTTTGGTTCGGACACCAACACCACGGCGACATCGAGTCGACGATCAAGATCAAACGCTACATCGACCTCAACTCCGAGGATGGGAGAGCGCTCGTCCGATTGCTGGCAGCGTACGTGACAGAAGGGAGTGCGTCGACGGTCGAAACAGCTGACGCGAAATTTGGCGCGTCGATCGCCGAATCACGTCCCAAGTGGCTGCGGCAGATCAAGGCGGATTACGATCGACTCTTCGAAGGGGCAACGGCAACGATAATCGCATCAGACAGCCGTGACGAACGGACTATCGAATCGACATCACTGGACGATGGGCCAGCGATTGTGTACAATGACCTAACCCAGAAACTCCAGATGATGAACGAACTGTCGGCAGTGTTCTTCCGAGAGTTCGCAGGCCAAACGTCCCACGGAAAACGGATCCCGTCGTTCGTCTTCCACCTCTCCGACGAACTTCAAGAACTCTTCCTGAATATTCTCATCGAAGGCGACGGATCTCGTGAGTTCCCGCGGTACTCCGACGAATACTGTGAACGGAATTTCGACTACGAGACGGTGAGTCGCGAACTCGCTGCCGGCCTATCCACGCTGCTCACCCAACGCGACCGAAAACACTCGTTGAAGTATCGCAGCGAAAAGGGGAGCTATACGATCCGAACGTGTGATTACTATCGATCCGGCCGCGATCCGGTGATTCGCGAAACAGAGCACGACGGGTACGTATACGACCTCAGTGTTGCCGAAAACGAGAACTTCGTCGACGCGGTCGGCGGTGTCGTTCTCCACAATACCGACTCGGTCATGCTCGAACTCGGTCCCGACGTCTCGAAAGACGAGGCGCTCGAGCAGTCGTTCGAGATCGAGGAGTACCTCAACGATCGGTACGACGACTTCGCCCGCGAAGACCTGAACGCCGACGAACACCGCTTCCAGATCGAGTTCGAGAAACTCTACCGGCGGTTCTTCCAGGCGGGCACGAAGAAACGCTACGCCGGCCACATCGTCTGGAAGGAGGGCAAAGACGTCGACGACGTCGACATCACCGGCTTCGAGTACAAGCGATCGGACATCGCACCGATCACCAAGGAGGTCCAGCACCGGGTCATCGAGATGATCGTCAAGGAGGGCGACGTCGAGGGCGCGAAGGAGTACGTCAACGGGGTCATCGAGGACGTGCTCGCGGGCGAGGTTTCCCTCGAAGAAATCGGCATTCCCGGCGGCATCGGCAAGCGACTGGATAATTACGACACCGACACGGCGCAGGTCCGGGGAGCGAAGTACGCGAACCTGTTACTCGGGACCAACTTCCAGCGCGGGAGCAAGCCCAAGCGACTCTACCTCGATCGGATCGACCCCGCGTTCTTCCGCCGGATGGAGGCCGAGGAAGGGTTCGATCCCCAGCGCGATCCCCTCTACGGCGCGTTCAAGCGCGACCCCGACGTCATCTGCTTCGAGTACGACGACCAGATCCCCGACGAGTTCGAGGTCGACTACGAGAAGATGCTCGAGAAGACGCTGAAGGGACCGATCGAACGCATCCTCGAGGCGCTGGACGTCTCCTGGGAGGAAGTCAAGAGTGGCCAGGAGCAGACTGGGCTCGACAATTTCATGTAACCGATCGCGGATCGATCGGGCGCCCGCTCGAGCGGACGGTAGCGTCGAGCCGGAGTTTCTATTTCAATAAATAATCTTCGCCAATCGAAACCGTATGCAATCGGATACGAAACCGTTATCAGTCATACGACCCACCGTTCACACGACAGAGTACTATGGCACGTCTCGAACTACGCAACCTGCACGCGGAAGTAGCGGAGGGCGACGAGAAGATTCTCGACGGGGTCGATCTGGAGGTCGAGTCCGGCGAGATCCACGCCCTCATGGGACCGAACGGTTCCGGGAAGTCGACGACCGCGAAGGTCATCGCTGGCCACCCGGCCTACGAGGTCACCGAGGGCGACGTCCTGATCCACCTCGAGGAGGGCGAGTTCGGCGACGACATCGAGATCGACGAGGACCAGCGCACCTGGGACCTGCTCGATCTCGAGCCCAACGAGCGCGCGGCGCTCGGCGTCTTCCTCGGCTTCCAGTACCCGGCCGAGATCGAGGGCGTCACGATGACCAACTTCCTCCGGACGGCGCTCAACGCCAAGATCGAAGAGCGCGAGGAACTCTTCGAGGACGAGGAAACCGAGGAGGAAGAAGAAGACGAAGGCTTCGAGACCTCGCCGATGGAAGGCCCCGCGGACGAGGGCGAGATCGGCGTCGCCGAGTTCCAGGGGATCCTCCAGGAGAAGATGGAACAGCTGGACATGGACGAGAAGTTCGCCCAGCGCTACCTCAACGCCGGCTTCTCGGGCGGCGAGAAGAAGCAGAACGAAGTGCTGCAGGCCGCCATCCTCGAGCCCTCGGTCGCCGTCCTCGACGAGATCGATTCGGGGCTCGACATCGATCGCCTGCAGGACGTCTCGAACGGGATCAACGCCCTTCGCGACGAGCAGGGCACCGGGATCCTCCAGATCACCCACTACCAGCGCATCCTCGACTACGTCGAACCCGATCACGTCCACGTGATGCTCGACGGCAAGATCGCCAAGAGCGGCGGTCCCGAACTCGCCGAGGAACTCGAGGACAAGGGGTACGACTGGGTCCGCGAAGAGGTCTACGGCACCGCGTAACCGAATTCGGCTAGAACAACGGTAATAACCCTACAGCCGTAACCATATACACAATCACATCATGAGTTCCGAACAAGACCACCTCAAAGAAACTGACACTGAAGCGCGGTTCGAGTTCAAGAAAGAACAGAACGCCGCGGTGAAATCCGACAAGGGGCTGACCGAGGAAGTCATCCGCATGATCTCCGAGGACAAGGACGAGCCCGACTGGATGCTCGAGCGCCGCCTGCGCGCGCTCCAGCAGTACCAGAACATGCCGATGCCATCGGGCTGGCCCGGCATGCCCGACCTCTCCGAACTGGACGTCGAGGAGATCGTGCCGTACATCCGCCCGGACGTCGACAAGCGCGAGGGCGTCGACGACTGGACGGAACTGCCCGACGAGATCAAGGACACCTTCGACAAGCTCGGCATTCCGGAGGCGGAGAAGAACGCCCTCTCCGGCGTCGGTGCCCAGTACGAGTCGGAGGTCGTCTACCAGAACATGCAAGAGCAGTGGGAGGAGAAGGGCGTCATCTTCATGAACATGGACCGCGCGGTCCAGGAGCACCCCGACCTCGTCAAGGAACACTTCATGACGACCTGCGTGCCGCCGAGCGACAACAAGTTCGCGGCGCTGCACGGGGCCGTCTGGTCCGGCGGATCGTTCGTCTACGTCCCCGAGGGCGTCACCGTCGAGATGCCCGTCCAGGCCTACTTCCGGATGAACTCCGAGGGGATGGGGCAGTTCGAGCACACGCTCATCATCGCCGAGGAAGGCTCGGAAGTCCACTACATCGAGGGCTGTTCCGCGCCGAAGTACGGCACCCACAACCTGCACTCCGGCGGCGTCGAAGTCTTCGTCGGCGAAGACGCACACGTCCAGTACTCCACGGTCCAGAACTGGTCGAAGAACACCTTCAACCTCAACACCAAGCGCGCCATCGTCGAAGAGAACGGCACGATGGAGTGGGTCTCGGGCTCGATGGGCTCGAAAGCGACCATGCTCTACCCGTGCTCGATCCTCAAGGGTCGCGGCGCGACCGACACCCACATCACGATCGCCTTCGCGGGCGAGGGCCAGGACATCGACACCGGCGCGAAGGTCTACCACAACGCGCCGAACACGAAGTCCACGATCGAGTCCAAGTCGATCTCCAAGGACGGCGGCCGCACCAACTACCGCGGTCTCGTTCACATCGCCGACGGCGCCGAGAACTCCTCGACCGCCGTCGAGTGCGACGCGCTGATGTTCGACAACGAGTCCACCTCGGACACCATGCCGTACATGGAGATCGAGGAGTCGAAGGTCGACGTCGCCCACGAGGCGACCGTCGGCAAGATCGGCGACGAGGACATCTTCTACCTCCAGAGCCGCGGTCTGGACGACGACGACGCCAAGAAGATGATCGTCGCCGGCTTCATCGAGCCGATCACGGAGGAACTGCCGATCGAGTACGCGGTCGAACTCAACCGCCTCATCGAACTCGAGATGGAAGGTAGCCTCGGATAATATGAGCACGCAGGTACACGCCAATCTGACGGAAGAACAGGTCCGCGAAATCAGCGGCGAACTGGACGAGCCCGAGTGGCTCCTCGAAACCCGCCTCGAAGCGCTCGAGGCACTCTCCGAGTTGGACATGCCCGACGTCATCCGGACGCCGGGTCGCGACTGGACGAACCTCCACGAGCTGGATTTCGAGTCGCTCGTCGATCCGCTGAACGCCGCCGAAGACAAGGACCAGGTCGGTCCCGCCGACGTCGAGGTCCTTCCGTGGGCCGAGGCGATCGCCGAGCACGAAGGGCTCGTCCGAGAGCACTTCGGCAGCGTCGTCGACCCGCAGGAGAACTACCTCACTGCGCTCTCCACGGCGCTGTTTAGCACCGGGACGGTCGTCTACGTCCCCGAGGGCGTCGACGCCGAGGACGTCACCATCCGGACCGAGCAGAACTCCCGATCGCTGTTCAACTACACGCTCGTCGTCACCGAGGAGTCGTCCTCGGTCACGATCCTCGAGCGCCAGTCGACGGGCGAGGACAGCGAGGCGCGTAGCGCCTCGAGCAGTGCGAGCGGCGATGAGCCGCGAGCAGGAGACGAGCAGTACTACAGCGGTATCGTCGAGGTCGTCGCGGGCGAGAACAGTTCGGTCCAGTACGGAAGCCTCCAGAACCTCTCGGAGGAGGCCTACAACTTCGCGCTCAAACGCGGCGAGGCCGACACCTACGCGACGATCGACTGGATCGAGGTCAACCTCGGGACGCAGCTGACGAAATCCGGCGTCTCGACGACGCTCAGCGGCGACAGCTCCGAGACGCAGATCGTCGGGGCCTTCTACGGCCACGAGGACCAGCACTTCGACCTCGACGCGAAGGTCTGGCACCGTGCCGAGCACACGACGGCGGACCTCGTCACGCGCGGCGTCACCGACGACGTCGCCCGATCGGTCTACGAGGGCGTCCAGGACGTCGGGCCGGACGCGTGGGACACCAGCTCCTACCAGCGCGAGAACACGCTGATGCTGTCCGACGAGTCCGAGGCCGACGCCTCGCCGAAGCTGATCATCAACAACCACGACACCGAGGCCAGCCACTCCGCGACGGTCGGCCAGATCGACAAGGAGGACCTGCTGTACATGACCTCCCGCGGGATCGACCCGCGATCGGCCCGTAACATGCTCGTCGAGGGCTTCTTCGTGCCGGTCCTCGAGGAAATCGCGGTCGACGAACTGCGCGACGACCTCGAAGAGCTGATTCAGACGCGCCTTCGCCAGCGCGAGTAAGCCGACGACGCCGAGTCACGGCCCCTCTCTGCGATCGGCTCTCGCTCGTCTCGGCGACCCCGTCCCGATCGCACCGGCGCTGATCGCGCGGGTTTTCTCCCGTAGAAAGCGGGCGAGGAAATCGTCTGACGACCCTTTTAGTGTGCCAGTGTAGTACCGGGTCTCGATGCGGTCCCTGCCAGTCGAACTCGACGAGGAGACGTTCGAGGCGCTCGAGATGGAGCGGCGGCTGATCGGGTTCGACAGTCGTGCCGCGTACGTCGAGTGGATCGTCGAGCACCGCGCCTCGATTACCGAGGAAGCCGACGGAGCGGAACGGCTCCTCGAGACGTACCGCGAACGGATCGCCCAACTCGAGGCGCGTCTCGCGGAGCAGGCCGATCGAGACGGACGGAACGCTCGATCGATCGATTCGGACCCGGAATCGGCCCCCGACCTGGATCGCGACGGCTCCGTGCCCGCGGACCGGTCGGCCGACACCGCGGCGGAGGACGACGACGAGACGACGGGCCCGAACGAGTCGAGACCGCGAGCGGACGCCGACGGCGGGTGGACCCGTTCGAAGAGTCACCCGTCGATCGAGGTCCGGGGCTCTCCGCGAACCACGATTTCGCGCGATCGGTCCGGGGACGCCGTCGACGCCACCGGTACCACGGGCTGCGAGTCGAAACCGACCGGCGACGATGGGAACGGCGGATCTGCCGGGGCCGACGCGTCCGGACTCACACCGGAACGCGTCGTGCGCATCTCGGAGGATCCGGTCTCGGAGGACGCGGACGTCCTCGAGACGGTCGCGTTCGATCGGCTGGACGAACTCTCGCGGCGCGCGGTGGCCAAGACGCGCTCCCGGCTGAACCGGTCGGTCGAAACGGGGCTCGAGTACCGCTCGTCGACGGCGCTGGTCGACGACTCCGTCCGGCCGGGCGAAGACGTGGTCGACCTCGACTCGCTATCCGTTCCCGGCCACGACGACGAGGTGACCGCGGCCCGTCGGGAGGTTGCCGGGCGAGCGGTCGCGTTCCTCCGGGACGAGGGCCGGGCGCGCAAATCCGACTTCGTGGACGCGCTCTACGAGAGCCACCCCGCGGGCTACGAGACGGCCGATAGCTGGTGGGCCTGTCTGAAGCGCGCGCTCAAGCAAGTCGATGCGATCGAGGGCGGCGACGGAAGTCGAGTCTGGCGGTTCACCGGCTGATACGGATCGCTGTGACGATTTACCGGCGCAACTGCGATTCCGGGCGGCGGTTGCGCCGGAAATGACGTACAGTAACCCGTATAAGACTGCGCTCCGAGCGACGACGGCGATCGTGACGACCGTCGGATGCCGGAAGTTAAGTACCATGCCCACCGAAAGCCACCTATGAGTCTGGGACAGCGCGTCTCGAGCGATCACCAGCTCGCCCGACTCCTCCAGATCGGGGTCGTGCTGGAAGAGGTCGTCGAGTCACGCGCCGCCCACCACCTCGAGTCGCTGCCCGACGACGAACGGGAGGCGGTCGACGAGGCGGTGCGGGAGTTGCTCGCCGAGGCCGCCGACGAATCGGCGGCGCATCGCGAGCGGCTCGAGGCGCTGATCGACGACCTGGACGCCGAGACGGTCGCCTACGAGGAGATCAACGCACTGGTCGACGCCCAGTACGGCCCGCCGGAGGACACCGACGGCGTCCTCTACGATCAACTGGCCAACGAGGAGACGGCCTACAAGTTCTACGACGACCTGATCGAGGCGATCGAGGCCTCCGACGCCACGTTCGCGATCGATCGCGATCGACTCCTCGAGACGCTCTCGGACATTCGCGAAGAGGAGAAAGAGGGAGTCCAGGACGTGACCGAGATCATGGAGCATATAGCATGATCGGAGCGACGACCTCGCGGACGTACGCCGTCGGCCCGCGTTCGCCCCGGTGGAACCAGCGACGCGCAACGACCACAGACAGCGACCTCGCGACCGATGGAGGGACGCAATGAACACTGCAGACCAGTATCTCAAAGCGATCTATCTCGCCCAGCGCATCGAAGACGGCCCCGCCTCGACCGGGACGCTCGCGGACCTGCTCGAGGTCAGCCCCGCGAGCGTCAACGAGATGATCGGCAAACTGGAGGGGCGCGGCCTCGTCGACCACGAGAAGTACAAGGGGGCCAGCCTGACCGACGAAGGGCTCGAACGCGCCCACGACGCACTACAGACCTACTGCATCATCGAGCGCTTCCTCGCGAACGTCCTCGAGGTCGAGGAGTTCCGGGAGGAGGCCCGCGCCCTCGAGAGCGTCATCGACGACACCGTCGCCGAGCGTCTCGACACCATCATCGATCGCCCCCCGGAGTGTCCCGACTGTTTCGACCCCGAACGGGACTGCTGTGAACGGCTGGAACTCGAAGTCGGCGGCTGTGCGGATTGAGCCGTCGACGCGTTCGTTTTCGACCGACCCGATGCCCAGTCAGTTCCGGTCTCGTGACGCCACGCTCCCCGCGTCACCGAACCGGACGTACCGCCGACCGACGATCGCGGCCCCGACCAGGGCGGCCACGACGACGGCCGATAGTTCGATCGGGAGCGACCACGTCTCGCCGGCCCAGTCGTCCTCGAAGACCGTCGCGTAGTAGGTCGCGATTTCCTCGCCGTGTACGGCGAGAAGCACCTCGCGATTCTCCCGGAGCGAGTTGTCGTTCCAGTTCGCGCTCCCGACGACCGCCGTCTCCCGATCGACGACGAGGCCCTTGGTGTGAATCTTCTCGAACGCGTCGGTGTCGTCGGCGAGTCGGACCTCGAAGTCGAGGTCGTCCCTGGCGGCGGTTCGCTCGAGGTCTGCGGCCAGTCGTTCGTGGTCGTCTTCGACGTACCACGACGAGTCGAGCAGGAGTCGGACCGTGACGCCACGACGAGCGGCCGCGATGGTCGCCTCGAGCAGGGAGACGTCGGGATCGACGGTGGCCTGCTGGACGAGCAACTCGTCCTCCGCCGACGCGACGAGGGACTCGAGTCGCGATTCGGCGTTGTCGGGCACGAGCAGGAGTTCGGCCGACTCGATCGGGACGGTGGCCGGTTCGTGATCGGCCTCGAACGATCGCGGCGGCGGCGGGTCGTCAGCGACGAACGACGCGTTCGCGAGGTACGCGGCCCCGGATTCGGTGTCCCACCCTCGGAAGTCGGTCCGGAACACCGACGCGAGGTCGGCCGCGAGGGCGGCGTCGGTGAGCCGAACGCCCCAGCCACGACTCGATGCCCCACCGACGCCTGAGGGTTTCCAGTTCTCGGTCGTCACGAGGACCGCATCGTCGGCGACGAGGTACTTCGGGTGGTGGTACCGGTAGCGCGCCCCCTCGCCGCCGACGGCGCGAACCTCGACGCCCGCAGTACGCAACGTCTCGATCCGCGATCGGGTCTCCGACGGCGCGCCGCCGACCGGGCCCGACTCGAGGAGGACGGCGACGTCGACGCCGCGTGCCGCCGCGTTCGCCAGCGCGGCGGCGATATCGGGATCGGTGAAGGTGTACCCCGCGAGCAGGAGCCGATCGTCGGCCTCGCGGATCGTCTCGAGCGGCACCGCGGGCGCGTCGGGGAGGACGAACGCGGTCGCGTCGTCCGGGTCGAACGTCGAGACCGGGCGGCAGGTCGCGTCTCGGGGCCACCACTGGCCACGCGGTTGGCCGCCACCGTCGGCGATTGCCGTGTCGGCCGCGCGTGAGTCCGCCTCGCCGCCGGGTTCGGCCCGGTACCATCGTTCCGCGAGGGGTGCCCGATCGTAGGCCACCTCGTCGACGACGCCCGTCCCGTTTCGGAGTGTGAGGGCGTCGCCGTCGTCCGCGAGTCGGAGGGTCCCGTCGAGTTCGAGGACGGGAGCGTCGGTCAACGCGTCGGTTGCCGCAGGGTCGGTACTGGCGGCGACCCGCCCCGAAACGGTCTCGTTCGGGAGCGTCGCCGTCGTGTGACCGTCGGTGATCGTCCAGTTCGCCAGCCGCGTTCCGGGCGGCGTCTCGAGGACGAGATGCTCGCCGACGTCCCCTCGAGCCGTCGGGTTCGGGTAGAGTTCCACGATCCGGGCGTCCGTGGTCGCCGTCGACGTCGATCCGGCTCCGGCCTCCCGATGGCCCTCGATCGGACACTCGGCGTCAGTCGCTGGCGTCGACGTCTTGTCGCCCTCTCCGATCGGAGCGATCGTCCGCGGCGCTGTCGGTCCGGACTCGTCGATCGCCACCGGCTTCGAGGATGTCTCGCTCCCGGCCGTCGCCGGCGTGCCGAGAGCGAGCGGGCCGACGATCGCAACGCTCGCGACGAGTGCGAGCGCGAGCGCGGTGACTGTCCGGCGTCGATCGACCATCGGGGCGTCTGGCCGCCCCTTCGTACTTAAACTGTGAGGAGAGCCGCGGTCGCCGACTGTCGTCGCGTGCGCCTAGGCGGCCGGCTCGAGGTCGACGTTCTCGGCCTCGGCCTGGACGAGGTACGCGCGGTCGTCGTCGTACTCGGCGACGATCTCGAGCGCGTCCCGCGTCCCGATCCGGGTGAGCGCCCACGCGGCGCTGGCACGGACGCGATCGGCCTCGTCGTCCGCGAGAACGTCGGCCAGCGGGTCGATCGCGCGGGTATCGCCGATCAGTCCGAGCGCGCGGGCGGCCCAGCTACGGACGTCGGGGTTCTCGTCGACGAGCTGGTTGGCGATCGGCTGGACGGCCTCCGCGGTACCGATCTCCCCGAGCGCGCGGAACGCCGGCTGTTGCAGGTTCGGGTTGGAGTCGACGTAGTCGAGCAGGGTGTCGACGACCTCGTCGTCGTCGACGCCGATCTTGCCGAGGACGGCCATTGCCGCCTGGTCGCGGCGGTTGGCCTTCTGGAGCATCGGCTCGATGGCCTCCTCGGGGCCCATTCGTTCGAGGGCCTCCATGCAGTGTTCCTCCATGAAGTCCGAGCCGAACGTCTCCAGCGCCAGCAGGATCATGTCGACGTTGCCCCGCTTCTCGTGGACCTTGAGCGCGTGCCACTCGGGCGGGAAGTCCTTGACGTGATCGAGCACGTCGTAGAACCCCTCCCGCCGGAGCTGTTCGCGGATCTGGAGGTCCGTCCACTCGGTCGCGTCGTCGACGTCGCTCTCGAGGCCGTCGGTCGCCTCGAGCAGTCCGGCGATCGTCTCCGCGTCGTCGTCCGGGTCCAGGTCGGCCGCCTCCACCGCGTCGACCGCGTTCTCGAGGGTCGCCTCGAGCTGTTCGGGAACGGTCTCGCCCTCGTTGACCAGCGTGACGGAACTCCCGAGGAGGTCGTTCAGGTCGTCGAGGAAGTCGTCGACGGCCTCGATCAGCTCCGCGTTCCCTTCCTCGGTCCAGCGGGTGCCTGTGATCGTGCCGCTCACGCCGTTGATTTCGCCGATAACGTCTTCGGCGTAGGGGCCACGCTGGTCCTCGAGATCGGACTCGAGGTCCGATACGTCGCTCTCGATGTCGTCGTAGCGCTCCTGCAGTTCTTCTTCCGGCGTGACCGTCTCTTCGTCTTCGTCCTCGTCCTCTTCCTCCTCCGGCGGCTCCGGAATCTCGATCGGCTCGAGTTCCGATCGGAACGCCTCGATGTCGGCCTCGACGACGTCCAGGTCGGCCTCGGTCTCGGCGGCCTCGAGGTCCGCTTCGAGGGCCCCGAGGTCGTCCTCGAGGGACGCGAGGTCCGATCGGATCGCGTCGAGATCGACCGGTTCGTCCGCCGCTTCGGCTGGCTTGTCGGGTGACTCCTCGTCACTCATCGTCCCACCTCGTGACGGCTCCGACGCGTGACAGTGTCCATAGCTACAGGTCGTGTCAGCACGTTCCTAAGCGTTTCCATGCAGGCCCGTCTCGGCCGGCCGTGGCTCGTCCTCGCGCCAGTAGAACCAGGGACTCAGCGTCATGTACGCGATGCCGAGCATCAGGAGGGCGTAGGGGAACGTTCGTCCCGCGAAACTGGGGACGAGTATCGCGAGCGCGTGAACGACGCCCATGATGGCGGCGTCGCGCGCGAGCAGATCGGGGTACTGGATCCGCGAGACCATCAGGTAACAGAACGCGCCGGTGACCGCGAGCACGAGCCGGGGGTCGGCCACGCCCGCGAGGATGGCCGCACCGAGAATCGTTGCCGCGAGCGTCGTCTGGACGCCCTCGGTGTAGCTTCCCGCCGTGTCGTAGGCCGTGTACAGCCCCAGCCGTGCGACCGCCATCGCGACGAACAGGGCACAGATCGCCGTCACGAGCAGGAGTTCGGGCGTCACCGTCTCGAATCCGATTTCGAGGCCGTCGCTGACCACCACGAACGCGAGCACCGCGGGCGCGACCGCAAAGGAGGCGACGTCGGCGAGCGAGTCCAGGTACGGGCCGGCCTCGGAGCCGCCGTAGCGGCGGGCAAGGATCCCGTCCAGTCCGTCGGCGATCGCCGCCAGCAGGATGAGACGGGCGGCGAGTCGAATGTCGGCGAACGCGACGACGACGGCGACGAACCCGAGTGCGGCGTTCGCGATCGTCACCGCGTCGGCGACGCCCAGTCGGCCGACGAACCGGGGGAGCATACACCGGGGTACGTCCGGCGGGTACCTTACGTGTTTTCGTTCGGATCGGGAGCGGTGTCGATCGATCGGGGGTATCGCTCTCAGCCGGGAGGAGGCGACGCGGTCCCTCTCGCGCGAGCGTCGCCTGCTCGACACCACCGATCGACCCGATCATCTTCGGCAGTTCTCGACGGGGACGATTACCGATTCGAGAGATGAACCGGGCCGGTTATATCGCGAGTGTCCCAACGTTCGGGTATGAACCGGCGCGTCCTGCTCGCCGCTCTCGGAACGGGGGCCGCTTCTGGACTGGCAGGCTGTTCGTCCGTCCTCTCGCTCTCCGAGGACGACCCCTGTGGCGGCGACGAGTGTGACATCGGGATGACGCGAAACGAGTTCCTCCCCGAAACCTACGAGGCGACGGTCGGCGAGACCGTCGTCTGGAAGAACACGAGCGGCGCGGATCACACGATCACGGCCCTCGAGAGCAGTCTCCCCGACGGCGCCGAGTATTTCGCCACCGGCGGCTTCGAGGACGAGGAGACGGCCAGGATCGCCTGGGAGGGAAATCGCGGCGGTCGGCTGGGAACCCGCGAGACCTACGAACACACGTTCGACGTCCCGGGGACCTACCCGTACATTTGCATCCCGCACGTGGGGGGCGGCATGGTCGGCGAGATCGTCGTGACAGAGTAACACACTCTACAGAAAGTATTTATGATCGTGGGCGAATCTGTGAACTACCTCGGGTAGGGGTACACGAGGTCTGCGGTATTTTTTGGGACCCAGCGAACGAGCCAGGACTCCGCCGATCGGCCGAACCCGACGCTGACAATCGGCCGAACCCGACGAAGACGATCGGCCGAACCCGACGCCGACGATCGGCCGAACCTGACACCGTCGATGCACAGACCGCCAGCTATCCGGACGTGGTGGATCAAAAAAGCTCGACGTCTCGCGTTCGCCGGTTCCCGCACCGATCAGTCGTCGCCGGCGGCGACGTCCTCTTCGTCGACGTCGACCGCGGTCGCTTCCTCTTCGGCGACCTCTTCGGGGTAAGCCTCGAGCGTCGCCTTCTGGATCTCGACGCGTCGCAGCGGATAGATCGTCTTGGCCTCGCCGTAGATGGCCGAGGAGAGTCGGCCCTCGACGACGCTGTCGACGAGTTCTTCGAAGGATCGTTCGGCCGCGGCGTCTTCGACCATCTCGACCATCTGCTCGCGGATGGCCTTCTCCTGGCTCGCATCGGCCTTTTTCGTCGTGAAGGCGACGGGCTGGATCTGGACGCGGTAGTCGTCCGTCGTGAGGACGGTGACGTAGGCCTCGATCTTCGAGGCACCGCGACGGACCAGCGATCGGAGGTAGTCACGGGTCAGGGAGTGTTCCACGAACTCCGTGTACGCCGAGTCGCTGCCGACGTCGGTGATCTTGAAGGTCAGCTTCGTGTTGTTCTCGCTGGCGTTGTTGGTGAGTTCGCCGAGCGTCGTTTCGATGGTTCGGTCGTAGACTTTCTCCGGTTCGTCAGCGGGGGTCTCGCCGAGTTCCTGGCGGTCGAACTGCTCGGGTGCCAGGACGGTGTACCACCGCTTCTCCTGTTTCGCGCGTGAAACTGATCGTTCACTCATTGTTGGTATCTGGATTTGTATCGGACACAGGTCCCGTGTCCGTCGGTTCCGCGTGCTGTACCACCTGCATCGCGACGTCGACGTTGACCACGTAGTCGTCGACCGTCGAAAGAAGGCCGCTTGTCGACTCGCGATCGATCCGCGTGACGACCGCGCCGTCGTCGGCGTCGACGGTCGTCTCCATCTCGTCGGTGTTGTCCGGGTCGATCGCCCGTGCGATCCGCTCGGGATCGTCGTGTTCCGTCCGGACGATCGCGGTCGCGCGCCGGGTCATTGGAGCGCCCTCACTGTCTCGACGATCGTCGACTCGTCCACCGCGGCGTCGTACCGCAGGAAGCCGCGCCGTCTGGCGGCGTCGTACTCGACGGTCCGATCGGTCTCGCCCGCGAGTTCGCGAGCGACGGCCTCGACGGTCGCGCCGAGGGACTCGTCGTGTGCGGCGAGTGCCGCTTCACCGTTACCGACCGCGAGGACGACCGGTTCCAGCGAGCGATAGCCCGCGACGACGCGAGCGATCGCTTCGACGGGCCCGTCCGCGACGCCGACGACGAACAGCCCGTCGTACCGTCCGGTCGAGGCGTCCGCGAGCGCGGCGTGGGCCCGACGGCCGTAGTCGCACCAGGCCGACCGCGCCGCATCGGCCGCGTCGTGTCCCATCGCGAGCGCTGCGCCGGTTCCGGGTTCGGTCCGCGCCGTCGCCGCGAGCACGTCGGCGTAGCCGCCGATCGTCGCGAACGGTCCGTCCGGAGTCGCGTACGGCCGCAACGCGCGCTGGATCGTCTCCGCGGCGGTCGCGGTCGCGTCGTCCGCGCCCACGACGTCGAGCGCCACGGCCGAGCCGATCGCCCGGTGGCCGTCCGCGTCGAGCGCGTCCGGATCGTCGACCGCCGCGGGTGCGACGGCCGCGAGCGCCTTGCGAGTCGCCGACGGGTCGCCCGACCACGGCGCGCGAACGCGCGTGGAGTGTGCGATCCCGTCGATCGGATCCCGAGTTGGGACGACGAGTCCGGGGCGTCGTTCGACGAGGTCCCGATCGCGGGCGGCCTCGAGGAGCCACTCGCTCTCGCCGGCCCCGGGATCGGTCCCGGCGGCCGTGAGTCCCGCGAGCGCGAGGACCGGATCCGGCGTCGCGCCGAGGTCCCGCACGATCTCGCAGGCGTCGAGCGTGGCGGGGCGGTCCGTCGCCCCGATCTGGGGCCGATCCGCGTCCGCGGTGCCGACGACGAGTGTGACGTCACCGCTCCGATCGGTTTCGGGGTCGCTCGCCGCGGCGCGATCGGTCCGTTCCGCCACGGTCCGGCCGATCGTCACCTGAAACGGCGTGGCGCGATCGGCGAGCGCGCGGGCGACGAGCCCGCTCGCCGCGAGCGCGTCGCCGTCGGCCCGCGCGACGAGCCGGACGAAGCCGGCGCTCTCGATCGCGCGGGCGGCGGACGGCGGCTCGGCGGTTCGACCGTCGGTGGACATTCCGTGTTAGTCCTCGAGGAGTTCCTTCGCCGTCTCGAAGGAGTACGTGAAGTCGGGCTCGAGTTCGTCGCCGCGGTAGTAGTCGACCAGTCGGCGCACCTTCGACTCGGTGTTCTGCAGGGCGCGCTTGTTCTGGTGGTCCTGCGGGTTAGCCTGGACGTGCTCGCGCAGGCGCACGGCACGGTCCATCAGGTTCCGGAGGTCCTCGGGGATGTCGGCTTTCGCGTCGTTCTCCTCGAGGATCTCGGTGATCTTCTTGCCGGTCGCCAGCTTGACGTCCGGCACGGGCGTGCCCGTGACGCCTTCGTCACGCAGTTTGATCCCGATCTGGCTGGGATCGTGGCCCTGTTCCGCCAGTTCGACGACCCGCTCTTCGATCTTCTCGGGGTCGACGTCGCTCCACTCCGGGGGTTCGTCTGCCGCCGGCTTGTCCGAACCGGACGAGCCTCGGCGGCGGGTGTGCATTCGTGCCATTGGTGAGGATAGGAACCGCACTGACCGCCTCCGTACGCGACAGCCGAGTGACTCGGCTGTCGATGCACTTCCGCAATCCCGAGCTACCCCGAATAGCGGGTAGCAGAGTCAGATTTGCGGCCGTGCGCTTCCCGCTGGAGCCTTCCGGTCGAACGGACTAAAGGGTTTCTAGACCGGCCCCGTGCCGATCGGACTCTACGCCGGCCCCGTGCCGATCGGACTCTACGCCGGCCCCGTGCCGATCGGACTCTACGCCGGCCCCGTGCCGATCGGACTCTACGCCGGCCCCGCGCCGATCGGATGCGATCGACGTCCATCGGCCTGGACTGGTCGTCCCGTCGGATCGGCTGTGCCGACTACTGCTGGCCGACTCGAGTCCCCTCTACTGCTGGCCGACTCGCGTCTCCTCTTCGTCCCAGTACTCCTCGCGCAGTTCGTACTTCTGGACCTTTCCGGTGGCCGTTTCGGGCAGGTCGTCGACGAAGTCGACGCTCGTCGGTTTCTTGTAGCCGGCCAGCTGTTCGCCGACGAAGTCGACGATCTCGTCTGCCGTCGGGTCGGCGTCCCCTCTCGGGACGACCAGCGCCTTGGGCGTCTCGCCCCACTGCTCGCTCGGCACGGGAATGACGGCGGCCTTCAGGACGTCCGGGTGGTCGTAGAGGACGTCCTCGACCTCGATGCTCGAGATGTTCTCCCCGCCCGAGATGATGATGTCCTTCTTCCGGTCCTGGATCGCGACCATCCCGTCCGCGTCGATCGTCGCGAGATCACCGGTGTGGAAGTAGCCCTCGACGCGCTCGTTGAACGCCTCTTCGGTGATCTCCGGCTTGTTCAGGTAGCCGTCCATCACTTGGTTCCCCTGGACGACGATCTCGCCGATCGTCTCCCCGTCGCGCGGAACGTCGCTCCCGTCCTCGTTGACGACCCTGACGTCGGTACACAGCGTCTCGGCGCCCTGCTTGACCTTGAGGTCGCGGCCCCGCTGGGCGAGTCGCCGGGGCGAGTTACTCGTCGTGATGATCGGCGCGGTCTCGGTGAGGCCGTAGATATGGATGATCCGCCAGCCAAACTCGTCCTCGACGGTCTCGATGGTGGCCGTCGCGGGCGCGCTCCCCGCGGTCGCGATCCGGACGTCTCGATCGCCCATCGTCTCGACGCTGTCGTTGCTCTCGTAGTGGGCGATGAGGTTGTTGAGCACCGTGGGCGCGCCGCACAGGAACGTCACGTCGTAGTCGCGGACGCGCCGGAAGACCCCCTCCGCGTCGAACGTGCGCTGGCAGACGTGCGTGCCGCCGGTCCCCGTGATGGCGTAGGTGTGTCCCCAGCCGTTGCAGTGGAACATCGGTAGCGTCCAGAGATACGTGTCGTCGTCCCGGATCTCCATGTGCTGGTTGAGCACCAGCGCGTGCCAGTGTTCGGTGCGGTGGGTCCGGACCACGCCCTTCGGATCGCCCGTCGTCCCCGAGGTGTAGTTGATGCTGGCGTCGTCGTCCTCGCTTATCGCCGGCCGATCGGGTTCCGCCGTCGATCCGCCGTCGAGGAAGTCCTCGTAGTCGATCCAATCGCCGGTAATGTCGGCGGCTTCGTACCCGACGAACGTCTCTGCCGGAATCTCGTCCCGGATCGGTTCCACCTTCTCGGCGTAGTCGTAATCCGCGATCAGCGTCCCCGCCTCGCAGTCGTTCAGGATGTACTCGTACTCGCCCGTCGCCAGCCGGTAGTTCAGCGGCACGAACACGGCCCCGAGTTTGTTCGTCGCGTACAGCGTCTCGATGAAGTAGTGGGTGTTCGGCGCGAGCAACGCGACCCGATCGCCCTGCTCGACGCCGCTCTCTGCCAGTGCGTGGGCCAGCCGGTTGACCCGATCGTTCACCTCCGCGTAGGTGTACTCCGTCCCGTCGTGCGCGACGACCCCCGTGACGTCGTCGTACAGGTCCACCGCCCGATCGAGGAAGTCCGTCGTGAGCATCTCCCGTTTCATGGTTGCCACACAGTCACAGCCGACGACAATCTCGCCCTAATTTGTTGTCGTTCATATACTATTTCTGTCACCCTGTGGGTGCGGCCCGTCCTGGATCGAACTCGCTGGCGTCCGCGTACCTACCTCACGTCGGCGCTCGGGCCGCAACAGTCGCGCGTCGTTCGTACGACTCCGGTCCGGATCGATCGGCTCGGCCGGGTTCTGCTCTATCATCCACCGCGATCGGAGCCGGTGCGCTCGACGGACAGTTCGCTGACGACGTACCGCGTGCGCGATCAGGCTGGGGAACGTGATCGATACCCACGACAGTCGGTCCCGCCGCAGTCGGCGGATATCGAGGGGTTTATACTCGAGTGTGTGAAAGCAGTGAGTGCGAACGCGGGCTCGTAGATCAGAGGTAGATCACTCCCTTGGCATGGGAGAGGCCCCGGGTTCAAATCCCGGCGAGTCCATCAGCGATATCTCCCTGAACAATAGGAAGGCGGCGCGGCTTCTTTAAATACTTCCCTCAATACTCAGCGCACGCTTTGCCGCTAAAACGGGGTGTATAGATACCTTGTAGGTGGAACCCGTCACGGGTTAGTCACTCCGCCGTATGGCGTTTTTCAACAAGTCATAATTTTCATTGACACATCACCGCGCTACGGAAGGATGTGTAGGTCGGTCGTCAGAATCACACTCATCTCACTCTCCAGCCGAGAACGAAGCTTGCCCCTATGCGGCCCGTAGTTGCGGGGGTACTAACTGCCACACGACCCGAAGAAGCAGAGACAGACAGTCGCCCGCCGCTTCCGGTTCTTTATCGACGCGTATCTGGCAAATTACGAGGTATCGCCCGCTGTCTATAAGGAATTAGAATACGCGGGTGTCGTATGAGACTCGAGTTTCTTGATCACCGTTTGGAGCCCGGCTGGGCCGAGGACGACGGTGTTACCTATACGTGGTCTTACGATGGAGCGACCACCGAGATCACCGATTCTCTTACGGAGGCCGAGGACTGGTCGGAGATCGACACGGGTGATGTAACGAGCACTAATGTCGACGGTGACGGTACTGTGTGGGGAGAGACTCACGTCGCGATCTCCCCAGAGGCCCGGATCGACCGCCTTCGGCGTCTCTTGGAGTTCTACCCGATAGTTGAAATGAACGTGTATGACTGACGACCTAAGCAAGGACCCAGAGATCGTCTACGAGGCTTTCTGGTCTCAAGAACGGGTTTTAGGTGTGTCCTTCGCGCTATTCATTCAGGTTATCTAAAAATATTAAAAATATATAACAAATCCTACAGAAAGACACAAACAAAACCATGAAAGTGAACGAGCCATACGAAGAACAAGCTATCCCAATCCCCTACGTCGCTGGCGTGTTTGACGGGATGGGAAGCATAATCCTCGCAATTCAAGAAAAGAAGAGAACCGGAGTGGGATACCAAGTACAACCGTGGCTCAGGATCACAACCAATTCTGAGCCCCTGGCTGGCCTGCTGGATGAGTTTGCGCTACAGCATGGGTTGAGACACCAATTCAATGAAACTGAGGCTGGCTCGATCCGGTGGCAGATCCAGGCGGTTGAAGATTGTGAACGATTCCTCGATCTCGTCATGCCCTATCTGGTCAAGGAGTACGAACGGGCTGAGATCATGCGGAACGACATACTCCCATTGCTCAAGGATCAGGACCACCACACGAAGCAAGGGATGATCCGGCTGGCTGGCTTGGGCGGCGAGCTTACTGCAACCAGAAATCGACAACGAGAAAGAAAGTATACGGAGGACTACTTCAGAGAGCTGTGGGAAGACGACCTCACTGGTACTTCTTGATGACCTCTTCAAGCCGTTCTGCGACGTGGTAGGCCGTGACCTCTACATCTCGTCCATGTCTCACTCGTGGCTTCCTGCGGAGAGATCGGTTCTAACATCGTATGAGAGCAAACACAGCGGCGGGCAGATCAGGCAGTTCACAAATCTGCATGGCTGTGTCGTGTCAGGAAGATATCACACTGTCCCACCGGAGCGCAAGCGACGGTGGTGGATTCGGGGATCTGTCATGTTACGCCGGTTGACGCGAGCACCCCGTA
This sequence comes from Halosolutus amylolyticus, assembly GCF_023566055.1. Lineage (NCBI taxonomy): Archaea > Methanobacteriati > Methanobacteriota > Halobacteria > Halobacteriales > Natrialbaceae > Halosolutus > Halosolutus amylolyticus. Next base: position 335,939 of record NZ_JALIQP010000003.1, read on the forward strand.
GGGAGCGCGAGCGTGCCCCGGGTTCAAATCCCGGTGAGTCCACTCAGAATTTTCCCGATCGAAATCTTCGACGGCGTCACGTCGCCGGTCCAGTTTTCCACGGTCCGTATGGCGATCGTCTTCCTGGGGCCGATCGCTGGGGTGATCATCGCACTGATTTGAACACTCCGCTTGAAATGCCGTTTGCAGATGGTGGTACGAGACAGCGGTCCCTACATGTGCTCGTGACGCGTCTCGATTCTACTCTGCGACGGCTTCGTCAGCGACGAACGCATCGAGTACGTGGTCAGTGTCCCCGCTCCGGGACAGCACCGTCACGATGTCGTCCGGTTGGATGACGGTCGTTCCGTGGGGCGTCAGCACGCGGTCGCCCCGCTCGATCGCGATGACCAGCGAGTCGTCGTCGAGGACGTCGTTTCGAACGGCTTCTTCGAGGGTCTGTTCGACGATCGGGGCGTCGGCTTCGACGGTCACGTCGACGACGTTCGCATCACCGGCGAGACTGATAACGTCCGTCGCCCTGGGCGTCGAAATCTCTTCGTCGGGTCCGAATGCGGTATAGGGGCTGTGAGTTTCGGACTCGACGAGCGTCTCGTCTTCGATCTCGATCCCCAGTCGCGAGAGGGCCCGTGCGATCCGCCTGAGGTGTTCCGTGTCTTCGCCGACGGCCAAAACGTGCAGGTTTCGGCGGCCGGTCATCAACTGGCGGACGTTGATGACTCCGGGGACGGTGCTGGCCTCCTGTGCGAGCGCGTTGCGTTCGGAGACGGGCGCGTTGCAGACGTAGAGGGTCGTCAAATGGCCCTCCGCCCGTTCGAAGTCGATCTCGGTGGTATAGCTTCGAATGATATCGTGGTCCTCGAGGTTGGCAATTCGATTTCGTATCGTTCCCGGCGAGACGTTGACCTGTTCGGCGATCGTCGGTGCGGAGGTGTTTCGGGCATCACGCATCAACTCGTAGATGATGCGTCGATCGATCTCGTCGAGCCGATAATCCATGCCACTCGTATCGGTGTGCAGTCCTTTATATCGTTCCGAAAGAGCGAGTTGCGCAATACGTAATTAACCGGACTGATTATTACTGATACAGCAATCCTACCGACGTTGTTATATGTGCCCTGTCCGATTTTCCGGGTATGAGCCACGGCGAGAGCAACGAGGAACTCGCGAAGGACCTCGGTCTCATTTCGGCGATGACGATCGGGATCGGGACGATGATCGGTGCCGGCATCTTCGTCTTACCCGGCGTCGCCGCCAACGCGGCGGGACCGATCGTCGTCGTCTCGTTCGTCGTCGGCGGCCTGATCGCGATGGTGAACGCGCTGTCGGTCTCGGAACTCGGCACCGCGATGCCGAAAGCCGGCGGCGGCTACTACTACATCAACAAGTCGCTCGGGCCGATGTTCGGATCGATCGCCGGCATGGGCGACTGGATGGGGCTGGCATTCGCCTCCGCGTTCTACTGCATCGGCTTCGGCCAGTATCTCGCCGTCTTCGTCCCGTTACCGGAAGTTGCGTTCCTCAGTCCGATTCAGGTCGGCGCGCTCATCGCAGGAGCGGTCTTCGTCGGCGTCAACTACATCGGAGCGAAGGAGACCGGCGGCGTCCAGACGATCATCGTGTTCACATTGCTCGCGATTCTCACCGCGTTTGCACTCGCCGGTTTCTCATCGTTCGACTACGCGACGCTGACCGACGAGGGCGGCCTCGCGCCGTTCGGGGCGGGCGCGATTCTACCAGCGACCGCGCTCGTGTTCGTCTCGTTCCTCGGCTACGCGAAGATCGCGACCGTCGCCGAAGAATTGAAGAATCCGGGCCGGAACCTCCCGATCGCTATCATCGGGAGCGTCGGAATCGTGACCGTCATCTACGCGATCCTCGTGACGACCATGCTCGGGGTCGTCTCGTGGCCCGAACTCAGCGAGGACGCGCCGGTCGCACAGGCCGCCGAGCTCGCGTTCCCGGCCTCGATCGGTCCCGTCGGGGGCGTCGCGGCCGTCGCCGCGGCGTTGATGACCGTCGGCGCACTGCTGGCGACGGCGTCGTCGGCCAACGCCTCGATCCTCGCCTCGGCGCGTATCAACTTCGCGATGGGCCGCGACAAGATCGTCACCAACTGGCTCAACGAGATCCATCCGAACTTCGCGACGCCCTATCGATCGATTCTGGTCACCGGCGCGCTCATCATCGCGTTCATTGCGTTCCTGGGGAGGGAGATCGAGGTGCTCGCGAAAGCCGCGAGCGTTCTCCACCTCATCGTCTACGCGCTGATGAACGTCGGACTCATCGTGTTTCGGGAGGCTGACGTCCCGGAATACGATCCCGACTTCGAGGTCCCGTTCTATCCCGTCACGCCGATCCTCGGCGCGGTCCTCTCGCTCGGCCTCGTCGCGTTCATGGACGGCTACGAGATCGCGCTGTCGGCGGCCTTCGTTCTCGCGGCTGTACTCTGGTACTTCCTCTACGCCCGCGACAAAACGGTCCAGCAGGGCGTGCTCTCGGATTACATTCGCCACCGCGAGGAGGAGATGCCGGATCGCGTCGTCGAGGCCGCCGACGCAGTCGCGCCGAGCGGGACGGAGGGACCGACGATCATGGTCGCGCTGGCCAATCCGCGAACCGAACGCGCGCTCATCACGCTCGCCAGCGCGCTCGCCGAACACGAGGGTGGTCGCGTACTCGCGACACATATCGTGACCGTCCCCGATCAGACGTCGCTCGCCGCCGCCGCCGAAAACAACGACCGGATCGATGCTGTCTCGGAGTCGCTTCTCGACGACGCCAAGGCGGACGCCGCGGCGTTCGACGTCCCGATCGAGACGAAGACGATCCTGTCCCATCGCGGTCTTGAAGAAGTGTACGACGCGGCACAGACGAACGACGCGGACACGGTCGTGATGGGCTACGGCGGCACACGGTTTACCGGGGGTCGTGCGGAGAGTACGCTCGACGAACTGACCCACGATCTGCCGTGTGACTTCCTCGTGCTGGATGCAACGGAGTTCGATCCGACCGATATCGTCGTCCCCACGGCCGGTGGGGCGTCGTCCGACCTCTCCGCGGAGGTCGCCCGCGCGCTCCACGACACGATCGACGCCGAGGTGACGTTGTTACACGTCGCCGAGGAGGGAGCGGAAGCGGAGGGACGGGAGTTCCTGCGCGACTGGGCCAACGACCACCAGCTGTCGGACGCCGCGTTACACGTCGAGACCGGAGACGTCGAGCACGCGATCGAGCGCTTCGGTGCCGATCATGGGCTCGTCATCGTCGGTGCGACCGAGCGTGGACTCCTGTCGCGAATCGTCCGGGGGTCGCTCGCGTTCGACGTGATCGAAAAACTCGACACGCCTGTGCTGTTGGCCGAACGGCCGTCGTCGCGGTCGCTCCGCGATCGGGTTTTTGGCCGGCGCTGAACCGACGAGCGTATTCGATCGGTCGGCCCGGCTTACTCGTCTGTCTCCGTCCGCGGCAGTGCGATGACGGGCCGATCGGCCCTGGTAACGAGTTTGAGCGAGTGGTCACCGGACAGAAACTGCATGAGGCGGTTTCCACCGCGGGCACGGTACGCGACGGCGCTCGCGTCGACGTCGTCGGCAGCCTCGAAGATCGCCCCTACGACGTTCCGAGCGTAGGCAGTGTGATCGTCGGCGTCGGGAAACACCCTGCGGACGGCAGTGGACGATTCCGCAGCCAGCTCCTCGGACTGCTCGACAGGTGTTTTATCCGGGACGCCCTCGCCCTTTTCGACGACGTGCAGAGCCGTCACGTGGTCGGGATCGTACGGTTCGAGTGCCATCGCCGTCTTCTCGGCATCGGTCTCGTTCGCGACCGGAACGAGCACGTGAGCGAGAAGGTCGTCCTGGGAGGAATCGTGTCCACTACCCATACAACGAAAAAGGAAAACGAACCTCATATCGATTCGGTAGGACAGCCCAGACACCGCTCAGTATGAACTGCATACACCGTCTGGTCTCCCTTCGTTACTGATTCCGCGTATACCGGTCTCGTCGACCCCGGTCAAGCCGGTTGTGACCCGACTCGGTGTCAACTCGTACCGCCTGCAAACCATCCCGCGTCCGTGATCCGTGGGACGCGAACCGATGCGTTCGTCTCGACGCCGACGTCCACCAGAGGTAAGCAGGTCGGAAGCGAACTCCGTCGCATGGCTACGCGCATTCTCGTGGCGACCGACGGGAGCGACGCCGCGACGGTGGCGCTCGACCACGCGCTGGACGTCGCCGCCGATCGAGACGCGATCGTCCACGTGCTCAACGTAGCGGATACGAACCGGCCGAGCCTCGCCCGACTCGGGACCGACGTGGTCGACGTGCTCGAGCAGGAGGGAGAAGAGATCGTCTCGGCGGCCGCCGATCGGGCCGACGAACGCGGCGTGACCGTCAGTACGCACGTCGTTCAGGGTGAACCGCGGGAGGCGATCGTCGACGCGATAGCGGAAACGGAGTTCGACCTCGTGGTCATGGGTGCCCACGGGCGGCGTGGACTGGGGGAGTACGTCCTCGGGAGCGTCACGGACTACGTCGTCAACAGGAGTCCGGTTCCGGTCCTGACGGTTCGGGCGGCCGAGGACGCGACGCAACCGTTCCCCTACGAAGACGTGGTCGTGCCGACCGACGGGAGCGTTCACGCGAGTGCGGCGGTGGACCTGGGCGCGACGGTCGCCGCGCGACACGATGCGACGCTCCACCTGCTGTCAGTCGTGGACGAACTCCCGGAACTACCCGACGATCGAATGAGCCAGCTCTCGGAGCAGGTCACGGAGAACCTGCAGGAAATCCTCGACGAGGACGTCGACACCGTCAGGAGTGCGGGCGTCGAGGACGTCACGACCGCCATCGCGTCCGGGTCGGTACCCCGCGAGGTCACGTCCTACGTCGACGAGGAAGGGATCGATCTCGTGGTCATGGGAACGCACGGCCGGACCGGCATCGACCGTCACCTGCTCGGGAGCTTTACGGAACGAGTGATCCGCACGTCGCCGGTCCCGGTTCTCACGACGAGACGACTCGGGGAGATGGACTGAGTTCCGGGCCCCGCTGATTCCACGACCGACGCCGATCGGCCGCCGATTCGTGACGGTCCTCTCGGATCAGCTAGAAAAGACACTACTCGTTCCATTCAGAAACGGACACTAATGAATATCCAACTGGCTTCCCACAGTCGGGAGTGGCCGAACCGTGACTGACCGCTGGCGTGCGTCGCTCGCGCGCGGCCGATCGTCGATTTCGCGGAACCGACTCCGGGTCGCGTTCGCCGTCGTGATCCTCCTCTCGGCCGCCATGGTCGCGAGCGCGTCGACCGGTAATAGCCTCTCGACGGCCTCGGAGGCGGACGTGCCGGAGGCACCGCCGACGGACAACCACACGGTCGTCACCGAATCGGGGCGTGCGGGGACGATCACCGCCTACGATCCCGACGGCGAGGTGCTCTACTACAACAACACGCGGACGAAGTACTTCGATGTCGACCCCGTCGAGGACGATCCGCTGACCGTCGAGTACGCGGCGACGGACACGATCCACACCGAGGGGCCGACCTGTTCCGACCCGCCGTGTGCGCTGAACGTCATCGAGCGCGCCGACCTCGAGACCGGCGAGGTCGAGGTGCTCTACGAGCGCTACGACTACAAGGAACTCGCCGGCGAGTGGCACGACACCGATCGGATCAACGAAACGCACGTCGTCGTCGCAGACATCGTCGCGGACCAGGTGTTCGTCGTGAACACCGAGACGGAGATCGTCGACTGGCTCTGGGACGCCCAGAGCGACTTCCCGGTCGAGGGCGGTGGGCCGTATCCCCGCGACTGGGCCCACATCAACGACGTCGAGTACATCGACGACGGTCAACACGAAGGGCGGATCATGGCCAGTCTGCGCAACCAGGACCAGGTCGTCTTCCTCGATCGAGAGGAGGGCCTGCTCGAGAACTGGACGCTCGGGAGCGAGGACGACTACGACGTCCAGTACGAACAGCACAACCCCGACTACATCCCCGAGAGCCAGGGCGGACCCGCCGTCGTCGTCGCCGACTCCGAGAACGGCCGCGTCCAGGAGTTCCAGCGCGAGGGCGGCGAGTGGACCCGCTCCTGGGAGTGGGAAGACGATCGGATCCAGTGGCCCCGCGACGCCGATCGACTCCCCAACGGGAACACGCTGATCACCGACACCCACGGCAATCGCGTCATCGAGGTCGACGAGTCCGGCGAAATCGTCTGGCAGGTCGAATCGACGCTCCCCTACGAGGCCGAACGCCTCGAGACGGGTCCCGAGAGCGAGGGTGGCCAGAGCGCGGCCGCGCTCGGACTCGAATCCCGGACCGCCGCCGACGGCGGAGGCGGCGGTGACGGTGGAAGTACCCTCGGGATCAGTCCGCTCGGGTACGTCGGCGATCTCATCGAGTCGATCCTCCCACACCGGGTGTACAACGGCCTCCTCTTCGTGAGCCCGGTCTGGATGGGCCAGACCGAGTTCGCCGCGGTCGCGATCGCACTCCTGACGGGGCTAGCGTGGGTCGGCCTGGAGATCAGGTGGCGAGTCCGCGACGCCGGGATCAGGTTCCGGTTGCCCGTCTATCGGCGGAAGGACGAATAGCCGATCCAGTCGACGGCGGATTCGTCGGCTACCGTTCGTCGGGAACGCCCCGCCCACTCCGGACGGGAATCGTCCATCGCGTACGTACCGACAGAACACTCATATCGAATCGTCTACTCACCCCTGTATGGGCACGAACCCCGTCGAAGAGAATTTCGTGACGCGATTTCTCCTCGGGTTCGCGGTGATCGTCGCGATGGCGATCGGCGGCCGAGCGGTGGCCGCGGCCTTCGTGTCCGCTGGGATTCCGTACGCGAACTGGCTCGGCGTCGCAGTCGGGGCGGTCCTCGTGTTCGCCGCGTTCACCGTACTGTACCGGCGCTACGATGCGTCGTACGGGGAGTAGCGGCACCCGTCTCTGGATACCAACGTTCGGGGAGGCCAACTCCCGTCCGTCCCGCCGGCGGAGTCGCCCTCCGACGGCGACGGCTCTCGACGCTCGAGTGGCCCTCAGACCACGAGGTAGCCGCCGAACAGGTACAGGCCCGCCAGGATCGACTGGAAGGACAGCGACCCCACCGCGGACAGCACGACGAACGCTCGGCCGTTCATCTCCGACAGTCCGGCGGGCACGGTGAGCAGTCCGCGAACGAACAGCATCGTGTTGCTCACGGGGACGGCGATGGGCCCCCACCGATCGAACCAGCCGTCGAACCGCTCGAGTCGTGACTCAGTGATCGGGAACCAGCGCTTTTGCAGGACGTACTCGCGACCGGCCCGGCGGACGAGGTAGAACAGGAACACCTGACCGATCGTCGTGCCGACGACGGCGATGACGACGATCGAGGCTGCTTCCGGGACCGAGGATCCGATCAACGCCAGCGCGGCCGGCACGACGAGTTCGCTGGGCATAAACCGGAGCATCATCGCTCCTTCGAGGATACAGATCCCGAACAGGACTGCGAACCCGACCTCCGACGTGAACATCGATTCGAGCCAGGACGGCGTGCCCTCGATCTGGAGCGGTTCCATCAGTTATTCGTACTCGATCCCGGACATAAGCGTTGCTGGTTCGTTACCGATTCCGAACGTGTTGGCGGATCCGGACTGGCAGGGGCCAGCCACAAGCTATGTTACGGTATCGGCCGAATGGCGGGTCGATGGAGATCGGCCGAGCACTGTTCCTCGCGGGCGCGTTCGCCACCCACGCGTTCGTCGGCTACGCGCTGGTTCGCGCGTTCACCAGGGCCGATCCGCGGATCGGGGTCGTCCTCGGTCTCCTGCCGGACGTCGATTTTCTCTTTCCTGCGGGAATGGGGTGGCCGTTCGTCCACCGCGGGATTACGCACACGCTCGTGTTCGCGCTGGCCGTCGCCGCCGGACTGTACGTGCTCCGCCGGGATCGATCGATCGCGCTCGCCGCCGGACTGGCGATCGGTTCACACCTCGCGATCGACTCGCTCTCGCCGAAGGGGGTCGTCCTGTGCTACCCGATCGAGGCGACCTGGAGCCCCGGACTCGCGGTTCACGGGCCGACTGCGACGGCCCTGCTCTGGACAGCCATGATTGGACTCCTGGTGTGGCGGACGGAGGGGCGGTCGCCGGTCAGATAACGGTCCCCGCGAGACGGGATCGGGTCGGTCCGGTCGTCATCCCGACGGGGCGACCCAGAGAAGCGACACGATCGTCAGCCCCAGTGACGCGAGCAACGCGCCGGTGCCGACGAGAAAGACGGCGCGGTTGATTCGACCGTTCTTCGATTTGAACAGGTCGAACGTGACGTGCGCTCGCGAGAGGGGTTCGAGGGGGCTGATCCCCATCGGGGTCACGATGTCGCCCGCCAGGTGAGCGACGATTCCGCAGGTGCCAACGACGAACCCGAACGTGAAGCCCAGGCCGGAACTGACGCCGAAGCGGGGACTCGCGCCGACGAGAAGGGCCGTCGCGCCGCCGACGACCAGCCCGGTCACGATGGCGAACCAGACGGTGTGGGTCGGACCCCGGTGGTCGATCCGATCGATGACTTCGTCGATGTCGGGGACGGTGGCCGTGCTAACCGCGAGGAGCGCTCCCCAGACGGCGAGTGCGAGCGACCACCTGTCGGTCACGATCGGTACGACGGGTGCGTAGAGCAGGGCATTGAATCCGGCGTGGCCTCCCCGGTACATCGCGGACGGTTACCGTCCCTCGGGCCTCGGACGGCTTAACCGCTCGGATGCGAGTCGTCTCGGCTCACTCCAGCGATCGGACGCCGAACGCCGACACCGAGACGCCGCCGATCAGGATCGGCATCCAGTAGATCGCTCCGCGGAAGATGAGGACGGCGGCGGTGACCGCCGATGCCGGGATCCCGGTCGTCGGCACGAGCAGCGTGACGAATGCGGCCTCGATCCCGCCGAGACCGCCCGGGAGCGGGGCGGCGCCCGCGAGGTTCGCGAGCGGGATCACGAACAGCAGGACGTACGGCGGGACGCTGTAGCCGAGGGCGGCGAACGCGAGCATGAGCGCGGCCGTCTGGAAGAGCCAGCCACACAGCGACAGCCCGATCACCGCCGAAAGTCGCCACCGATCCGTCCCGACGCGCTCGATGTTCTCGAAGAACCGACCCAGCCGATCCCGGATGTCTCCCTCGAGCGTCTCGGAGTCGAATCGATCGAGACCGAGGCGGCCGATCCGGGGAGCGACGACGGCGGGGAGGCGATCGACGATCGCGTATCGGTATCGCCACACGACCACCATAACGAGGACGATGCCGCCGATCAGCGCGACCGCCGATCCGACCGCCGTCTCGAGGCGATCGCCCAGAGCGGCGGTGGTCGCGTAGTAGCTGACGCCGACGAGGACGAGCGAGATCGAGGGGACGACGTTGATGACGTCGACGCTCGCGATCCCGACGAGGCCGGTCTCGTACCGTGCGTCGGAGACCTTCGAGATGAGAAGCGCCGCGATCGGTTCACCGCCGGCCTGGCCGAACGGGGTGACGTTGTTGGCGAAGACGGCCCCGGCGTAGACGAAGAAGGACTTGGCGAGCGGGATGTCGACCCCGAGGGTTGCCAGGACGGTCCGGAGCATGAGACTCCAGGCGGCCAGCCAGCAGAGCGCGAGCGCGAACGTCGCGGCGACCAGGGAGAGATCCGCCGTCAACAGCGTGTCGACGACGCTCCGCGCGCCGACGGCGAAAAGCAGGACGGCGAACACCGCGATCGCCCCGAAGACGCCGATAAAAAACGCGCGCCGGTTTCGCTCGTTCATGGCTCGTATGAATCATCAGCGAACTTGAAACGTCTGATCGACGGCGGCGGGAGACCGACGGGTCCTGCCGCCACCCGTCTCTTCAATCGTTTTATTGCCATGGGACGGATTGTCGACAGTAATGGACAGGACTCGTCAGTCGAACGTGCTCTTCGTCGTGCTGGACACGGTCCGGAAGGATCGTCTCGGACCGTACGGGTACGAGCGGGAGACGACGCCCGCGCTCTCGGCGTTCGCGTCGGAAGCGACCGTCTTCGAGTCGGCGGTTGCACCCGCACCGTGGACCCTGCCGGTCCACGCGTCGCTGTTTACCGGCCGCTACCCGAGCCAGCACGGGGCCGACCAGGGGAGTCCGTACCTCGAAGACGCGACGACGCTCGCGTCGATCCTCTCGGCGGGCGGCTACGACACGGCGTGTTACTCCTCGAACGCCTGGATCACGCCCTACACGGGACTCACCGACGGCTTCGACGCACAGGACTCGTTCTTCGAGGTGCTCCCCGGCGACGTCCTCTCGGGGCCGCTCGCGGGCGCATGGCAGGCCGTCAACGACAACGCATACCTCCGCGACCTGGCGTCGTCGATCGTCCACATCGGGGCCAAGGCCCACGCCAAACTCGCCAGCGGCGACGGGGCGGACTCGAAGACGCCGTCAGTCATCGATCGAACGAAATCGTTCGTCGAGGACAGCGAGAGCGAACAGGGCTGGTTCGCGTTCGTCAACCTGATGGACGCCCACCTTCCCTACTACCCGCCCGAGGAGTACCGCGAGGAGTTCGCCCCCGGCGTCGACCCCGACGAGGTGTGCCAGAACTCCAAGGAGTTCAATTCGGGCGCACGCGACGTCGACGACGAGGAGTGGGCGGCCATCCGCGACCTCTACGACGCCGAGATCGCCCACATGGACGCCGAACTCGGCCGCCTGTTCGACTGGCTCCGCGAGACCGGCCAGTGGGAGGAGACGACCGTCGTCGTGTGTGCCGACCACGGCGAACTCCACGGCGAACACGACCTCTACGGCCACGAGTTCGCCCTCTACGACGAACTGATCAACGTCCCCCTCATGGTGAAACACCCGGCCCTCGAGGCCGATCGCCGCGAGGATCTCGTCGAGTTGCTCGACTGCTATCACACGCTGCTCGACGTGCTGGACGTCGATCCCGACGCCGTGGCAGAGACGGGTGACGGGGACGCCGTCGCGTTCGATCCGACGCGATCGCTGCTCTCGAGCGAGTACCGGGCGTTCGACGGAGTGGCGCAACCGGGCCCCGGCCAGCGTGCCGTCCTCGAGGCGGACGACGATACCGACTACGCGTTCGTCGAGTACGCCCAGCCGGTCATCGAACTCCACCACCTAGAGGAGAAGGCGAGCGAGGCCGGTATCGACCTGCCCGACGATCACCGTGCCTACTCGCGGCTGCGCGCCGCCCGGAGCACCGACGCGAAGTACGTCCGCGCCGATCGGATTCCCGACGAGGGGTACCGACTCGACGACGACCCGGACGAGGGGACACCGATCGGCCCGGCCGAGGACGATCGCGTCGCCGCCGCGGAACGGGCGCTCGCCCGCTTCGAGGACGGCGTCGGCGGTGCGTGGGAGACCCCGGCCGAAACCGACGCCGACGGGGCCGACGCCCTGGCCGAGGCCGACGAGGAAACGCGCGATCGGTTGCGCGAACTCGGCTATCTGGAGTGAGGGCGCTTCTCACGCCCCTCGTGGGAGAGTGCGGCACGTATCACGGTTGCTGAACCAATAAGAATACGTAGGTTCACTCGAAAGACAGGCCAACTGATGAAAGACCAGCACTTCCTCGAGTCGGAGTGGGACTACTGTCTCGTGCTGGACGCGTGCCGGTACGACGTGTTCAGCGAGGTCTACGACGACTATCTCGACGGTACGCTGGAAAAACGCTGGAGTACCGGGTCGTCGACGCCGGAGTGGGCCTACCGGACGTTTACCGGCGACCACGACATCGCCTACTTCTCGGGGAACCCCTTCATCAACGATCTCGGAATTCCGCTGAACGAACTGAAGTGGGGGGCCAGTTGCGACTACGAGTGGACGGCGTCGAACCACATCAGCGACGTCTACGACGTCTGGAAGACCGGCTGGGACGACGACCTCGGCACGGTCCCGCCGGAGAGCCTCGCGGAGGCGTTCCGGGAGAATCAGGCGGCTATCGCAGGGGCCGATCGGACGGTCCTCCACTACATGCAGCCACACGCTCCCTACCTCTCCCGGGGGAAAGGCGGGAAACTCGAGCAGATACAGAAGGGGATCCGCGAGCAGGAGGAAGCCGAGAACGGGGGCGACGACGGCGGCGCGCTCTCGTCGCTCGGCGATTCGCTCCGGCCCAAGGTCGAGAGCCGACTCGAGGACAGCGAACTCGCCCAGAAAGCGGGGCTCTGGCTCGAACTCGACCCGGCCGAACTCGTCAAGAACGGGACCAGGGAGGCCGCGCTCGCACTGTACGAGGAGAACCTGCGGATCGCACTCGAGTCCGTCGCGGACCTGGTCGAGCGACTGGACGGTCGGGTCGTCGTGACCGCCGACCACGGCGAGGCCTTCGGCGAGGAGGGCGTCTGGGAGCACCACATCGAGACGCACATCCCGCCGCTCATGGAGGTGCCGTGGCTCGAAGTCGAGTAGCGCCCACGAATTCGAGCGCTCGCCGGCCCCGTCCCGCGGACCCGATCGGCCGACGGAACCAGTTCCGGTGTCCCCAGGTATGAAAATCAGCCACTACTTCGAACTCGAGGCCCACGTCACCGGCGGCATCCGCGAATCGGTCAAGAACCAGCGGAAGATGCTGGATCGGCTGGACCTGCAGTACACGACCGAACCGACTCTCGACGCCGACGTCTTCCACTGTAACCTCATGGGCCCGCGTTCCGTCTGGTACGCGAAACGCGCTCGATCGCGAGGGATCCCCGTCGTCGCACACACCCACGTGACCGCGGAGGACTTCGGCGACAGTTTCCGGTTCACGAACGCGCTCGCGAAGCCGCTGAAACCGTACCTCGAGCGCGCGTACGGACTGGCCGACGCTCTGGTCTGTCCCTCCGAGTACAATCGTCGGCTGCTCGAAACGTACACCGACGTGCCGACGACCGTCATCTCGAACGGCGTCGATCGCGAGAAACTCGAGGGGTTCGAGTCGCTCGCGGACGAGTACCGCGAGCGGTACGATCTGCGTCCGCCGGTCGTCTTCCTCGTCGGCCACGTCATCAAACGCAAGGGGCTGGCGACGTTCGTCGAACTGGCCCGGCGGCGACCGGACCTGGACTTCGCGTGGTTCGGCCCGCTCGACCGATCGCTGAAGGGGCGGGAAACGCTCTCGCTGATCGACAACGCCCCGGACAACTGCACGTTCACCGGCTACGTCGACGACGTCCGCGGTGCGTACGCGGCGGGCGACATCTTCTGTTTCCCGACCCACGAGGAGAACGAGGGGATCGCGCTCCTGGAGGCGATGACGGCCGGCAAACCGATCCTCGTCCGGGACATCGAGACCTTCTCGTGGCTCGAGGACGGCGAAGACTGCCTGAAGGTGTCGGGATCGGGCGTCGACGCGTTCGCGGACGCGATCGACCGACTCGAAGATCCCGATCGGCGCCGGGAACTCGGCGCGGCGGCGGCGGACCGGAGCGACGCGTTCTCGCTCTCGGCGGTCGCCGATCGCTACGAAACGCTGTACGCGGAGGTGGCCTGAATGAAGATCGGATTCTTCACGGACAGTTACTTCCCCGAGATCGACGGCGTAACGTACACGATCGACCTCTGGCGCGAGAAGCTAGAACGCGACGGACACGAGGTGTACGTCGTCTATCCCGACGGCGACTACGACCCCGACGACCGGGAGATCCCCGTCAGGTCGCTTCCGAACCCGTTCTACGCCGGCTACCGGATCCCGCTGGTCAAACGGACCGCGTCGCTTCCCGACCTCGACGTCGTCCACTGTCACGGGCCGGCACCGGTCGGTCTCCTCGGGCGATACTACGCGTGGAAACACGACTTGCCGGCGATCTACACCCACCACACGCCCATCGAGGAGTACTTCCACCAGAGCGTCAGATCGGAGTCGATCGCGGCGCTCCTCAGGAAGGGGTACGTCCCCTGGGAGAACTCGTTGCTCCGGAGCTTCGACGTCGTGACCGCCTCGACGACCCGGATCAACCGCGACGTCGAGCACGTCCAGTTGCCGGTCGGCATCGACATGGAGTTCTTCCAGCCGACCGAGACGGACTGGTATCCCGACCCCGATCGGCCGGTGATCGGCTACAGCGGCCGGCTCAGCATGGAGAAAAACGTCGACGAGATCCTCCGCGTCGCCGACGAGATGCCCGACTACGAGTTCGTCATCGTCGGCGAGGGGCCGTTCCGCGACCAGCTCGAGCGCGACGCCCCGGACAACGTGACGATCCGGGACTTCCTCCCCAGGGAAGCGTTGCCGATCTTCTACTCCTCGATCGACGTCTTCGTGACCGCCTCGACCGCGGACACCCTGGGTCTCTCGACACTCGAGGCCAACGCCTGTGCCACCCCCGTCGTCGCCGCCGACGTCGCGCCGTTCGATCGAACGATCGGGTCCGAAAACGGTGCCCGATTCCCGTACGGGGATCTCGAGGCGATGGCCGCCGAAATCGAGGGCTGTCTGGACGCCGAGTGGGACACCCGGGCGGCCGTCGAACAGTACGCCGTGCACCGAACCGTCGCCGATCTCGAGCAGCTGTACCACGAAACCTCGCTCTCGACGGACGAAGCGCCGGTCGAAACCGGGAGCCGCTGGCAACCCACGGACGATTAGCCGTCCTGGGGGCACGCGACCGGGAGACGAGTGTACGACCGCGTTTCACTCGACGATCCCGTCGTCGGCACAGCCGAGCGACGTGTGCGTACAGTCCCGGCAGTGGAGCCCACACTGGGCGGTCCCGAACTCGCTCTCGTCCGCAGCGCGGAGATCCGCCGTCAACTGCGGGCGCATGTCCAGCAACTGCGCGGCAGAAAACAGCTGGACGTCGGGGCCGTTCGGCCCGACGTAGACGTAGCCGGCCGTTCGGATCGGGGTCGAGAACACGTCCCTGGCGGCGAGGAGGTACAGCAGCAACTGGTAGCTCTCACCGAGTTCCTTGCGCTGGCTCCCCGTCTTGTAGTCGAGGATCACGACCTCGCCGTCGTCGGTCCGCGCAATCGCGTCGATCGAGCCGACGATCGGGCCGCCGACGCTCGCGTCGTAGTCGGCGAGTTCGAACGGGACCTCCGCGCCGAGGGTCTCCCAGTCGGACGCCGGGGTTGCGAAGTAGCGATCGACGCAGGCTCTGGCCGCCGGAACGGCGTCCTCGAGGCCGTGGAGCCGCCCGAGTCGATCGCAGGCGGCCCGCCACTCGTCGGGCCCGGTGTAGTCCCGCCAGAACGCCTCTTCGGCGACGAAGTGGAACAGGGTCCCGATCGCGATGGGTGAGGCGCCGGTCGCGTCGGACGAATCCGGGAGGCCGTACGCGAGCGGGTCCGCGAACGCATCGACGACGTGGTCGAGCACGTGGCGACGCTCGCACTGGCCGACCGTCTCGACGGAACTGTGACTGTGACGGCGCTCCAGTTCCCGGCCGACCCCGCCCGTGAGGTCGGTCCGGTAGCCGACCGTCTCGGGATCGATCGTCGAGAGTGTCCCGGCGCGGAGTTGCCGGGCCAACTCCAGCGTCTCGTCGATCGCGTCCTCGAGCGCGATGGGCGTCTCGAAGTACTGGAGCGAGACCGATTCGCGGTCCAGCCCGGCGTCGATCTCGTCGGTCAGATCCGTCCGGAACCGATCGTCGAGTTGCTCGTAGCTGTCGGTGATCCGATCCCAGACGTCCATGTGCGGGCCGCCGACGCTCCACTCGACGCCGGCGAGGTACTCGTCGAGCTGGCTCGCCGGCACGTCGGGCTCGTCCGGGTCGGTGCCGAAGAGGAACAGCCGCTCCTTCGCTCGCGTCAGGCCCACGTGGAGCACCCGCCATTCCTCGGGCACCTCGCCCACCGAGTGGTCGGTCCACAGCGAGGTGGCCCGATCGGCGTCGACGAGGTCCGCGAGCGCCGAAAACGAGTGGGTCGACCGGGGGTAGGGATTGGGGAACGTCCCGGGCGGGAGCGGCGGCCAGTGGTCGGCGCTCAGGAACGGGAGCATCACGACGTCGAACTCCAGGCCCTTGGCCTGGAAGATCGTCATGACGTCGATCTTGTCGTCCGATCCCGCCGCCGTCTCCAGGTCGCCGCCCGATTCCCGGCCGCTGATCTCGCCCTGCAGTTCGAGATACGAGACGAACTCCTCGGTGAGTCGCGACTGCGTGACACGACCCTCGTCGAACGACTCCATCAGCCGTTCGATCGCCGCGAGTTCCCGCCGCTCGCCGGCCGTCAGGAACCACTCGAACCGCGTCTCCCGCTTGAGTTCGGCGTAGAGCTCCGAGATCGACAGCCGGTGGCGCTTCGATCGCAGCGTCTCGACGTCCGAACGGGCCCGCTCGAGGCGCTCGGGTGCGTCGAACTCATTCGCCGGCCGATCGGAAAGCGCGCGATAGGTGCTCGTCTCCGCGCGGTTGAGCCGGTCCAGGTCGGCCGCGGGAACGCGGTAGAACATCGTCAGGACCCGGTTCAGGCTGACGTCGTCGTGTGGATCGACGAGCACCCGGAGGTACGCGAGGACGGTCTCGATCCCCGGGGACGTCTCGCCGCCCATGTCGTGGGCCAGTTCGTAGGGGAGGCAAGCCTCGTCGAGCTGGGCGGCGACCAGGTCGGCCTGCCGTTTGGTCCGGACGAGCACCGCGACGTCCCCCAGGTCGGCCGCCTCGATCGCGGGGAGGGTTCCCTTGACGAGCTTCGAGATGGCCGTGCTGACCTGGGCCGCCTGCTCTTCTTCCTCGTCGGCCGCGTCGACCGTGACGACGGCGTTCTCGACGTCGTCCTTGAACGCCGACAGCCCCTGGCTGTCGGCCGGCAGGTCGGCGACGAGGTCGAGGATCGCGTCCGGCGACCGGAAGTTCAGGTCCAGGGAGTAGCGTTCGAACCCCTCGAGTTCGTCGCTGATCCGGTCCATGTTCTCGGGGTGGGCACCCCGCCACTCGTAGATCGCCTGGTCCTGGTCGCCGATGACGAACAGCTCCGTCTCGGCGCCCAGCGCGGCGATCAGCTCCAGTTGCGCGTCGTCGGTGTCCTGGAACTCGTCACAGAGGATCAGGTCCCACTGGTCGACGATCCCCGATCGGACGGTTTCGTCCGAAAGCAACGTCGTGGCCCACCGGATGAGGTCGTCGTAATCGAGCGCCTGCTGGAACGCGCCCTCGCCGGCGAGTTCCCGCTCGTAGGCCCGGTAGCCGGGCAGGAAGTCGTGGGTCTGCTGGAGCATCTCGACGAACGCGACGAGTCGCCCGATCGGCGTCTGGTAGGTATCGGAGAAGAAGGTGGGCACGTTCCCGGCGAGGAGGGCCTGCGGGACGAACCGTTCGTACCAGCTCGAGGCCCCGTTCAGGAGTAACGCCTCGAGTTCGTCGACGAGGTCGAGCATCGTCCCGAGGTAGTCGGCTACCTCCGCCTCGACGGGCGTGCCGGATTCGAGTTGTCCTCGCTTGTGCCGGAGGACCGTCCGGTACTTCTGGAAGCGATCCTGGAACGCGAGCGGGTCGTCCGTGAGGGTCGGGTTCCGATCGGTGTCGAACAGCCGCCGGCCGAGCGCGTGCAGTTCCCGGGCCAGCGTCGACAGCCTGGCGATCGTCCCGGTTTCGGGGAGCGACGAGGCGACCTCGTCGGGGGTGACGCCCGCCCGTTTGAGGTCCTCGATGAACTCGATGAGGTCGCGCTCGACCCGGTCGGCCCCGGTCCGGGCGTCGATCGGTTCGACGAACCGGTACTCGAGGTCGTCGACGAGCGACTGGACGATCGCCCGCCGATCGTCGTCCGTGACGAGGTCGAACTCCGGCGCGAGGTCGAAGTAGTAGGCGTACTCGCCGAGCAACTGCTGGCAGAACGCGTGGTAGGTGTACGCGTCGACGTCGTACCCCCGCCCGTCCGCGAGCAGGTCGCCGAGGTCGTCCTTGATGGCGTGGGCGGCCTCGTTCGCGAACGTCAACACGAGGACGCGCTCGGGGGCGACGCCGCGGTTCTCGATCGCGTCCTCGATCCGCCAGGCCATCGTCTGGGTCTTGCCGGTACCCGCGCCGGCGCTGACGATGAGCCGATCGTCGGTCGCGGCGACGACGTCGCGCTGGGTGCCTCGCGGGCGGAGCGTCGCCGGTTCGTCTGCTGTCGCCGCGCCGTCGTCCGTCTCGGGTTCGTCCGTCCAGTCTCCGTCGGTCATGGTGTGTCCTCTCGATCGATCATCGCTCAGAACTGTACCTCCCGATTGAGGTGGTCCAGGCACATCGACTGGTACTTGCAGTTGCGACAGGACCGGGCGACGACCTCGTCCCACCGATCGCCCGGATTCCAGTCCCCGTCGACGATCCGTCGGGCCGCCTCGGCGAGGACGTCGTCACACGCGTCGTCGGCCTCCCAGCAGGCGTCCGTCGCGTCCCGTCGGTCCGAGACTACCTCCGGTCCCGATCCGTCGTTCCCGTAGTCCGGGTAGGTTTCCTGCGCGATCGCGTAGTAGCGGTAGACGACGTTGTGAGCGTCGATCCCGTGGGCCGCCGCGACGGCGTGGATCGTCGCGTACGCCCGGAGGACGCTCCCGACCTGTCGGGGGTAAAACGCCTCGCAATCCCGGTACTGGGCGACCGGATCGCTGTAAGGGTTCTCCCAGACGACCCCGTCCAACGTCGTGACGAACCGGGCGATCTCGTACCGCTCGCCGTCGGTCCGGAAACAGTCGACCGGACAGGCGAACGCGTGCCCGTCCGCCGCGTACGTGTAGGTCTCGTCGATCGCGATCGCGCCCTCGGCGTGGGCCTGGCCGTACTCGGCGACGTAGTTCGCGACCGCGTTCCGGATGCTGGCCTCGTCGTACCGCCGGTGGTGGCCGGTCGCGCCTCCGGCCTCGGCCGTCGTCGCCTCCAGCCGGTCCTGCAGGCACGCCATGGCCGTCTCGCGAAGCGTCGCCTCGTCCGGGTCACACCGATCGAGCGTCGACGTGAGGACGGTCCTGTAGAGTTCGGTCCGCCGATCGATCGCGTCACGGGCCGTCCGCGTTCGAATCGTCTGGCGGTGTTCGTACTGGTACTGGCGGGGACAGCGGAGGTACGTCTCGACCTCGTCGAGCCCGATCGGGGCGTCCGCGGTCGCGTCCGGAGCCGCCGCAACATCTCGCTCACTCGCCATCGCGACCCACCCCGGTTTCGTCCTCGCCGTCGCCGCGTCTCACCGCGTCCTCATCGCCGTCGCGTCCCACGTCACCGAGCGCTCGGTCGATCTGTGCGTACACCGCCTGTTCGAACCGCGGATCGAGGTCGTCGGACTCCAGTAACGCGCCGATCGCCCCAAACGATCGCTCGGCCCGGCGGAGGTCGTACTCGGAGCCGGTGCTGGCCGCACCCTGGATCCGTTCGAGCTGGTCCCACGGTTCCGACAGCACCGCCGTGCTCGCCTCGCCGTGCGTGTAGATCCCCCGTTCGGCCGCCTCCGAGCCGACCTCGACGATCGGGACCTCCTCTCGCGCTTCCAGGTCCGTGAGGTAGCGCGAGCGGTGCTGACGTTTCCCGAGTGCCGACTCGTTCGTCCGGGACGTACAGCAATAGAGGCGCTCGCTCGCGGCTCGCGCCCCGATCGCCAGCTGCCGTCTGGCGAGTTCGGCGTAGTAGGCGTCGTAGGGTTCGTCGATCGTCGCGGGTGCGGTCTCGAACGTGGCCCGCACGTCCGCGGCGGTGGGCGTCGTCACGCCGGGGTAGCCCGGCATCTCACGGACCCACTGGCGGGGAAACAGCTGGGTCAGCTGTCTCGATTCGGGATACTGACCCTCGTGGACGTTGACCAGGAACACGGCTTTCCGCCGATCGTGTTTGCAGATCCGGACGGCGTCGACGAGCACGCCGTTCTCCTCGACGTCGACGGCCGTCGAGTACGTGTCCGAGGCGACGTAGGTGATCGCCCGTTCGAGCATCCGCAGGAACCCGTCCCAGGTGTCGGGCAGGGAGTCGGCCGTCTCGACGAACGCCGCGATGCCGAGTACCCGCTCGACGTGGTGAAACTGGGCACGCGCCTCGATCGGTTCGCTCTCCGCGATCCGGTGCTTGAGATCCGTCTCGAGGATCCAGCGGCCGAGTTGCTCGCGAACGCCGGACTCGTCGGCCACGGCGGCGAGCGCGTCGTCGGGCCACCCGCCCAGCCGATCGGCGAGGATCTGGCCCGCGCGCTCGCGGGTCTCGCGATCGGTCGCGGCGTGGTACGCGGCGAGCGCGTGGAGTTCGCGCACCGCCCGGTCGCCACTCAGGCCGGTCACCGTCGCGGACGCGGTCGGGATCCCGGCCCGCTGGAGCACCCGCCGTGCCGTCCCGATCGGCCCGGTCGAGTCCTTGACGAGGACGGCCACGTCGTCGTAGGTCAGGTCGTGCTCCGTCCGGAGGTAGCCGATCTCGTTCGCGATCGTCGCGAGTTGATCGTAGAGGGTGTCCCCGGCGATCGTGTAGATCGGGTCCTCGAGGCCGTCCAGCACGGAATCGTCGTCGGTCGCGAGATAGCGCGCGACCGCGTCGGGCGTCCTGGAGCGGTCGCGACGCCGGCCTGCGGATTCGATCGCCATCGCGGACCCGAGATCCTCGACCGAGCCGGGTTCGTTCCAGACTCTCGCGATGCTCGCGTGCGCCTCGCCGAGACACACGAGTTCGGCGTTCTCGGCCAGCGCCGCGAGATAGTCGCGTTCGACCGCGCCGAACTCCTCGAAGCCGACGGCGACGATCGCCTCGAACTCCCGCTCGATCGTCGATCGGACCGCGTCGTCCTCGAGCGCCGTGATGGCCCGCGAGAGCACGTCGGGGCGTTCGACCCACCCCTGCGACGCGAGCCAGTCGTGGAACCGATCGCGAACGGCCGCCAGTTCCGCGAGTAACTCCGTGTGCGGTCCCCGGTCCGGCCCCTTCGGGAGGTCGAAACCGCCGCCGTAGCTCGCGGCGAGCAGCACCCGACCGACGTCGCGGCCGAACGACTCGTGGCTCGCCGCGCCGGCGAAGTAGTCGTGCTCCCACGTGTGGCCCTCGAGGACCATCGAGAGGGTCTCGATCCGCTCCACGTCGGAGAGGATGCGCGCGTCCGGGGCGTGCTCGGTCACGACGCGCGACGCGTGTCGCGAGATGGTCTTGACGTTCGGCCGTCCGAGGAGGTCGAGTTCCTCGACGAGAGCCGCCGCGAAGTCCTCGATACCGGTTGGAAACCGCTTCAGGACCAGAATATCGGTCACGTCGTAGCCGCGATCGGTGAGCAGTTCCTCGTACACCGTCGCCACCTGCGAGACCAGCGTGCCGCCTTCGAACGGGAGGATTCGCAGGTCGCCCCGTAGCGGGGCCGACTCAGCGGCCATGCTCCGGCGGCGATCGGCTCGTGTCACTGCGGGGACCGTACATATGCCGCCAAATCGGAAGGTCTCGATAAATAGTTTGTGGACCGGTGACAGTCCGATCGATCGGGCCCGTCGGCGATCCGTCACCCGGCCGGGGGATCCGATTCCGGGTCACCGGCATCGTCGACGACGTCGAACTCGGTCGACCCACACGAACAGCCGTCCTGTCCGATGATTCGCGTTTCGCCGTCCGGCCACTGTCGCGCAGCGTAGACGGAGTCACACGCCGTACACGCCGCGAGCACTCGTCGCACGTCGTCGTTGTGCGCCATCGCTGTCGGCCGGCTACGTATACCAGTGAAATGAACGTTTCTACTCGCAAAGATGAGACCGTACTGCCACGTTCTGCCGGGGGAGCCGTCCGCGAGCGTAATCGGTCGTCGCCGCCGGGAAAGCGCGCCTCGCGTTCGTTATCGCGACGAGTGTGGCTTTCCTGTCAATTCGACGCTCCGGTATCGAAAGTCGATCGATCGGCCGACTGCAGTGCGGACTCGATCGCGGCCCCGATCGACCGCTGGGCCGATCGAACGGCCCCTCACAGCAGCAGGGAGAGGACGGCGAGGACCAGGAACACCAGGACGAGCCACTTCCCGATCGCCATGCTGAGTCCGGCGACGCCGCCCGCGCCGAGTGCGCCCGCGATGATCGCGATCACGAAGAACAGCAGTGCGAGTTCTAACATGTCCTTACAGAGGATAGTGTGTCGGAAGTGAGTTGAGCATGCACACGCCGCCCGTGCGGTCCCGTCCCGACCGATCCGGCCTGGGGCTCTGCCCTCGGGTGCGCGACCGACGCTGTAACCCGGTTCCGCGACCGAACCCGTGTCGCGGACACCGGTGGGGTCTCGTCGGTGATGCTCCTGCGGGTCGCGGACTGGGACCGTACGGAAACGACCGAAAGAACGGGACACGAACGCGGACTCGCCGACCGCATGCGTTCCGATGGGACGACCTCGAGGTGCTCGGCGATGCGTTACTCGTTGAGGTGGCCGCGATACCCCTTGGGTTCGAACCCGCGGCGGCAGATCACGCGCTTGCGACCGACGGTGATCGCGCTGATCTGGTCGTCGTCTTCCATCCGATCGATGACTGCCTCGAGTCGGTCCTCCGTCCAGCCGGTTTCCTCCCGGACCGTCGACTGGTCGACGCGCCCGCCGCGTTTCACGAGGAGTCTGAGCACTTTGTCCTCGTCGGGGAGGTCGCGTTCGTCGACGCCGTACTCGATCTGTTCCGCGTAGCTCAACGTTTCGTCGTCGTCTTCCCCGGCCGATTCCTCGGACGCGGTCGCCGCGGATTCGGTCGATTCATCCTCGTCGGCGGTGTTCGAAGACCAGAGGGACGAGAGTCGAGTTCGAAGTGCACTGAATACCATGTGTCGATCACCCTCCACTGAGACTATCGTTGCTTGGACGCGCTTCTACCTTGATCTTGTGTTCTTCCATTTATATATTTCCACTCCAAACCGTTCGGGATAGCTATCGTAACGCCCGCGTCACCGAATAGCACCGGCCTTGCGACCCGCAAGTCGGTTTTGTCTCATCATTCCGACATCCGGGCGGCGCTAGAGCTGTTCCCTGACGGTACGGACGATCTCGTCGACGTCGTACTCGTCTCGGTGCTTGTCGAAGACGACGTCGTCGTCGGCCCTGACGATGAAGACGCCCTGATCGCCCGTCTCGAGCGTGACGGCGTCGAGTTCCTCACCGAACGACGTCAGGAGGGCGTGCTGGACTTCCTCCGCCCGGTTCAGGAAGCCACACGGGACGCAGTACTCGATTTCGACGGTCGTCATACCCGACGGTTCGATTCCCTGGTATAAACCGTTCCGGGTCGACGGAGACGCGTCGCGAGTCGGACCGACCGGTCCGACCGCCCGGCGTGCGATCGGGTGTCCACCGACGGTCACTGGCTCCGATACGCCGCCGCGAGCTCTTCGAGGATCTCGTGGTGGTTCGTCGCGTGAGGCGCCGTCAGCGGGGAGACGCTGATCCGTCCCTCGACGACGGCCCGCCGATCGGTCCCCTCGGGATCCGGTAGCGACTCGGGGTCCATCGACTCCCAGACGCGGTCCGTGAGGTGGACGGCGTCGCCGTTTCGCTCGGCGTCCATCTCGTAGCGCTTCGAGGGGCGGGTGATCTCGATCGGGGCCGGGTCGCCGTCCGGCAGCGGGACGTTGACGTTGAGATAGGCGGCGTGGTCGAAGACGCCAGCGTCGAGGGCGTGTTCGGCGAGGAACGTCGTCACGCGCGCCGCTTCGGCGAAGTCGTCGGTCGTGACGTCGAACTCGTAGTAGGGCGTCTCGTCGTCGGCGGGAACGTACAGCGAGGTCGCGATCGCGGGCACGTCGAAGAAGGCGGCCTCGACGGCCGCGCTGATCGTCCCCGATCGCCCGAGAACGTACTCCCCCAGGTTCGCCCCCTCGTTACAGCCCGCGACGACGAGGTCGGGGAAGGGGCCGAGTTCGGCCAGTCCGGCGACGACGCAGTCCGCGGGCGTCCCCTCGACCGCGTAGCCCAGGTCGTGCTCGTGGACGTCCACCGCGTGCGAGATCGATCGGCCGCAGGCGCTCCTGTCGCTGGCCGGGGCGACGACGGTCACGTTGGCGTGCTCGCTCAGGGCGTCGTACAGCGCCCGGATTCCAGTACTCCTGATCCCGTCGTCGTTCGTCAACAGGATCTCGAGGTCGTCGCTCATGGTCGTTCGATTCGTCGGCGACGCGAAAAGGCCACCGCTTCCGGAGACCCAGTCGGATCCGATAGGAGAGCGTTCTTGCGATCGCCGGCACGACGACCGATCGCAGGACGGTCGTGCGATCGGACCGACGTTGCCGCGTCTGGATCGAAACGAACGGAACGGGAACGAATCCGTGGCGGGTGTGCGCCGAGAGCGTTTTTTGGCTGTGGCCATGGTAGCGGTCGCATGACCGAGACGAAGGTCGCGGTAGTGACAGCGGCGGGAAGCGGTATCGGAGAAGCCTGTGCCCGGCGACTGGACGAGAACGGATACGTGCCGGTACTGTTGTCGCGGTCGGGAAGCGCCGTCGAGGTCGCGAACGACCTCGGTGGAGACGGGTTCGAAGGCTCGGTGACCGATCCCGACGACCTGGCAGCCCTCGTCGAGACGACGTACGAACGCTACGGACGTATCGACGCGGTGGTGAACAACACGGGTCACCCGCCGTCCGGCGACCTCCTCGAAATCTCCGACGAAGAGTGGCACGAGGGGCTGGACCTCGTCCTGTTGAACGCCGTCCGGATGGCCCGACTGGTCACGCCCATCATGGAAAAGCAAGATCGGGGGGCGATCGTGAACATCTCTACGTTCTCGGCGTTCGAACCGTCGAGCGAGTTCCCCGTGTCGTCGGTGCTTCGGGCTGGACTCGGGAGTTTCACCAAACTCTACGCCGACCAGTACGCAGCGACTGGAATCCGGATGAACACGGTTCAGCCCGGGTTCGTCGATAGCTACGACGTAGACGTGGAAACGAGGGAGCGAATCCCGATGGGACGACCGGCACAGACCGCAGAGATCGCGGATGCGGTCGCCTACCTGCTTTCATCTGCTTCGAGCTACATCACCGGTCAGAACATCCGCGTCGATGGTGGACTTACAGCGTCCGTCTAGACGCCGCAGGCTCTGCCAGCGCCTCGTTTCTATCGCACCCGGACGCCGCCGGCGACACGTCCTCTCAGTACCCCCGTCGCGGCGAGTTTCTCCATACCTTCCCACCGATCGAACCTATGCGATCCGATCGACGATCGTCTCCTCGTCGACGACGAGGTTGTAGGCCTCCTCGTCGTCGTTCCAGAGGGCGAGGATCCGCTCGAAGGCCAGGATCGCGCCGTAGTCGGCCTCGAGCAGCGCCCGGTTGAGCGACGTCTCCTTCGTGAGGACGGCGTAGTGGTCGATCGACTCGCTCCCGTCGCTGATCTTGAACAGGGGGTTGGCGTCGCCCTCGCTCAGCGAGCGACTGAGTTTCGCCGCGACGAGATCGATCCGGTTCGTGACGTGGCGGTCCATCTCGGACATCCGCGCCCACTCCTCGCGATCGAGGTCGAGTTCGATCCGCCGTCGGCCGTCCAGTCGCAACTGGGAGTAGGCGAACTGGACGTCGACGTTGACGAACTCGCCGGGGGCGTGGTCGTCGTCGCTCTCGGGCGCGGCCTCGTCCAGTTTGCGCTGGAACGACGGCACGGCGAGGTCCGGCCGGACGTCGAACGACCAGCCCCGATCGGACGGGGTGTGGCCGGGCCAGAGCCGGACCGTGGGGCCGTAGACGGTGACGGTACCGGTCCCGTCGTCGATCGGCCGCCCCTCCAGCGATCGTTCGAGGTCGCGCAACTGGATCGCGGTGTTCCTGTCCGCGGGTGCCATCGCGAGGACGGTCCCGTCCGGAGCGAGCAGTTCGAGGTAGCGCTCGGCGACGGCCTCCGGGTCGTCGAGTTCGCTCAGGACGTTACACGCCAGCACGAGGTCGAATCCGTCGTCGGATGCGGTCGGGTCGAAGCCGTCGGCGGCGTTCGCGTCGGTCACCGCGGTTGGGTCGAACGCCTCGGCGGTCGTCCGGTGGATCGCCGTGTGGACGTTCCGGCCCGTCTCGGCGAGCAACTCCTCGAGGACGTCCGCTGCCGCGCTGGGTTCGATCGCGTGGTAGTCGAGCAGGGCATCGTCAGGCAGGTAGTCACAGAGTCCGAGCGCGGGGCCGCCGACGCCCGCCCCGACGTCGAGCACGCGCAAGTTCCGGTCGAGCAGGCCCCGATCGGCCAGGTCGTCCAGCGCGTACTGCACCGCCGCGTAGTAGGCCGGCAGGTGGTAGATCGCGTACCCCGCCGCGACGTCGTCGTCGTACTCGACCGGCTGCCGCTCGAGGTAGCGCTCCTTGAACCGGCGGATCGTCGATCGGAGCAGGTCACCCGTGCCGTCCTCGTGCCAGTTCACGCCGTAGCGATCGACCAGCAGGTCCTCGAGTCGGGTCTCGTAATCGGCGGGGAACCGTTCGACTGGACCGCGATGGGGGGCGATCGGTTCCTCGTCGACCGGGACGAACGTCCCGTCGTCGCGTTCGATCAGCCCGAGGGAGGGGGCGTCCTCACGAAGGTGCTGGCGGACGACGGCCGGATGCGGATTCCCCTCGACGTAGTCGCAGATCTCCTCCGGATCGATCGGGCGGACGTTGCGCAGGTACTTCGCGTTCGATCGAATCGCATCGCGCTGGTCGCTCACCGATCGTCACCCCCGGTCGATCCGCCGGTGACCGCTGACGAGTCGTCCCCCGTGCCCGTTCCGTCGTCGGGGTGCCACCGGGTCGCCGCCTCCCGGTACAGCGCCGCGAATTCGTCGGCGTCGGCGGCGGCGACGTCGGCGGCGGCCTCGGCGACGGATTGGGCACCGTCGAACGTCTCCTGGATGTCCGCGTAGACGCGCGGCGTCCCCTCGGTCATCGTTTCGGCGAGCGTCCGCAGGTCCGCGTAGATCGGCGTCTCGAACCCCTTCGGAACCGACTCCGCCGCGAGGGCGAAGGAGAGCACGGCGGCGTGGGTCGCCGCCTGCACGGACTCCATCGCCTCGTCGTGTTCGGCCGCCGTCGTTTCGACGAGGTCGTTCTCCCGGGCCGCGAGCGCCTCGAGCACGGCGTCCGTGGTCGGGCCGGGTTCGTCGCGGACAACGGCGATCGATCCCGGGGCCCGTTCGGGGGCGAAGAGCGGGTGCAGACTCGCTCGCTCGAGCGCCGGGGCGTGTCGCGCCATCGCCTCGAGCGGCGGCCCCATCACGCCGGAGACGTCGAAGATTGCCCGCTCGGCCCGATCGGCGTGGCTCGCGATCGCGTTGGCGGCGTGGGCCATCGGCACCGCGACGCAGACAATGTCGTAGCTGTCGGTCCCCTCGAGATCGGCGACGTCGCCGCCGACGGCGTCGGCTGCCGCGGTCGCGGCGTCGGGATCGACGTCGGCGAACGCGACATCGGCGTCGACGGCACCCCCGACCCACGTCCCCATCGACCCCGCGCCGACGATCAGTACCTCCATCGGGCACGTCTACCGCCCGCCGTCGCAAAAGCCGTTCGATCGATCGGCTGGCGGTGCGTGCTGTCCCAACGCCGATCGTCCAGGGCTGCCGTGGTATCGGCTTCGACGAAGGCGTGTGATCAGGTCGGATACCCGTCACCGCGCCACGGGCGGCTCAGCGGATCGAAACGACTGTCAGGAACACGAGTGCGAGGAACTGCAGGCCCCGCATGCCAAGCACAGCCAGCTGTGCCGTGCGCGATCCGGAATAGAGCATTCCCATGCTAACGAAGAACGAGAGGGCGACGAGGTTCTCGAGGAGCAGTATCGCGGCGAACCCGAGCAGTCCGAGCGTGAGCGGCGTTCGGAATTCCAGGTAATTTCGCACCCAGACGCTCCCCAGTACGAGGAGGAGAACGATATTCAGCCCGGAAAGGACGGTCGCAACCGTCATCAATGAGGTCATTTCGGCCATTGTCAATTCGGTGTGTCAGTGTCCATGTGTATCGTGTTGCTACGGTGATCCGTCGTCGTTCGGGCGGTCGGTATCGACGCGATCGGTGATTCGTTCGAACGCGTCGCGGTTCCGTTCGAATCGGTCGGTGAGGAAATACAGTGCGCCGTAGTCTTCGTTTCCCGCTTCGACCACGTCGTGATCGACGAGCATGTCGAGGTGGTGACGGACGGTGTTGTAGTCGAGTTCGAGTTCCTCGGCGATCTGGTTGGCGTTCCGTGGCCGATCGTCGAGCTGGCGGATGATGCGCGTCCGGTTCGGTCCGCCGCGCGTTCCCGCCAGCAAGTACCACAGCGCCTTCTCCATCGCCAGTCCGGTAATCGTACACCGATGTGCGGTAAAGTACTCCCGCCGTCGCGGCCGAGAATCACGGGGCGATCGTTTTCGAGACCCACCCCGTCGCCCCGCTCGGGAACGCCTTCGATCGGTCTTCGGGCTGACGCGCCCCGGTACCGTCGATCGCCCGGACGACGACCTCGTGTTTCCCCTCCTGCTCGAAGACGTATCGCCACTGGCGCCAGACGTCGTCTCCGGGTAACGGCTGCGAGAGTTCGGCATCCGCCCACGTGTCGCCCCCGTCGGTCGACACTTCCACGCGATCGATGCCGCGCGTCCCGGCGTATGCGTGGCCGGCGACCTCGAGACGGCCGTCATCGAGGCGCACGTGGTCCCAGAGTTTGGCGACGGTGTTTACGGGCCCGGTCCCGTGCCATCCCCGCTGTTCCCAGTAGCCGTCCATCTCCTCGTCGAGCAACTCGATTTCGTCGAGCCACTTGACGTTCGTCTCCCCCCAGTGGCCGGGAACGAGGACGCGCACGGGATGGCCGTGGGACCGCGGGAGCGGCTGTCCGTTCATCTCCCAGGCGAGGAACGCGTCCTCGAGCGCGTCGATCGGGAACTGGACGAAGTAGCCGTCTTCGGCCCGGAGCATCGCACAGCCACACGCTCCGTCGGGATCGGCCTCGTCCAGGATCGGCTCGATCGGCGTCCCGGTCCAGACGGCCGTGTCCATCTTCCGGCCGTTCAGATCCTCGCCGACGCACCGCAAGGTCACGTATCGGTGTTCGATCGGCATGTCGGTCAACTCCGCGAACGTGACCGTCACGTCGTTCTCGACGGTTCCGGTGACCGTCATCGACCAGTCGTCGGCCGGCACGCGGGGATCGAACTCCGCGATGTCGACGTTGTAGAACTCGTCGATCGAACTGACGAGTCCGGGCAGGTCGTCGCTGGCGACGTCGAGGGCGTACTCGTCGGCCTGCCGGAGCAATTGTTCCACGGCATCGCTTCGCTCCACGTTCGTACCGTAGCCGGGGTCGGGTTCGGACACCAGGCGACCGAAGACGGCAGAGAGGCCGACGAACGCGAGTACACCTGCCCCGGAGACGAGTACTTGCCGCCGGGAGGGATCGAATCGGTCTGCTGTACGCGAACCGATGCCGATCCCGGAGAACGCGGCCACTGGAACGGCCGCCGCGACGGCGACCAGCGGATCCGTCGTGAGCGCTGCGGTCGTTCCCCAGGCGAGGACGCCCGCGAATCCGACGCCGACGATCGGTCGATCGAGCCATCGTGCGGTCAGGAGACCGATCAGGGCCGCGCCGGCGAGCAACCCGATCGCGATGGCGAACGAAAGCGCGACGTGCAAGAGGTGGGCCTCCTCGCCGACGTTCTGAATCATCCAGGCGACGATCGCTCCCGGCGTCGCGCGAACGACGAGCGCGTCGATGGGCGCGACGACGAACCGTCTCGTATACCCCGTGAACGCAAACGAGCTGGCGACGCCGGTGATTCCGGCCAGGATGGCGAATACTACGTCGCTACGGGACGGGGACGTGTGCATAGTATCCCCATTCGAGGATGTGCGCAAGTGGCTTTTTCAAAGTCCAACCAAATTCCGTTCAGGTTCGACTCAAATCCCCGCCAAATCCAGTCCGAAGGCTTTCGAACGGTCCGCGGAACGGAGGTTCGAACTACGTCGATCAGCGGCGGCACGCGCTTCGCACCGCTCGGCGGTGATCTCGGCGTCGCGTTCGTCGATCCGCGCCTGTAGATCCTCGCTCCAATCCCTCGATGGGGACCCGACGGTCACTCTCCCGTCGATCGACCAAATCTTTGTGGGATAGCCGATCCAACGACCACCCGATGCCGATCACACCGACGCAGGTCGTTCTCGTGGTGGCGGTGCTCGTCGCGCTGGGGTTCGTCTGGTACACGGGGGGTCGGGGGCGCTGGCGATCGCTCGTCGCGGACCGGTTCGTCTACGGGGTCCCGTGGGGGACCGCCGTCACCGTCGCGATCGTCGTCGCGTTCTACGTGCTGGTCCAGAGCAACGTCCGCCACGTGTCCGATCCGGTCACGCTCCCGTTCGTCACGTGGTCGTACTTCTACCCGACCGGACTCCTCACGGCCGGGATCGCTCACGGCTCGCCGGGCCACATCGCCTCGAACATGGCCGGGACGCTCGCGTTCGCGCCGATCGCCGAGTACGCGTGGGGCCACTACCCGCCGTCGACCCGATCGAGGGGCGTGCACGGAACAGGCGCGGACGGCACACGCGCGGAGGGATGGCTCGCCCGCCCGTGGGTTCGGGCCGTCGTCGTGTTCCCGGCCGCGCTCCTCGCCGCCGCGTTCCTGACCGCGGTGTTCGGGCTGGGGCCGGGCCTCGGGTTCTCCGGCGCGGTGTTCGCGATCGCCGGCTTCGCCGTCGTGACCTACCCGATCTCGACGGTCGTCGCCATCGTCGCGGCGAGCGCGCTCCAGACGCTGTACCTGGCGCTTTCCCAGCCGATCGTCCGGGAGACGATCGAGCCCGGCACGCCCGCGCCGCCGGCGTGGGCCGGGATCGGCTTCCAGGCCCACCTGCTCGGCTTCCTGCTGGGCGTCGTCGTCGGGGCCGTCCTGCTGGGCCACCGCGGACGGCGGCCGGCGGCCGAACGCGTGTTCTTCGCGGCGCTGTTGCTCGGCCTCGTCCAGTCGCTCTGGCTGCTCGTCTCGAGCGGCGACGACGTCTACACCCTCTATCGCGGTGCGGGCGTCGTCCTCGTGATCGGCCTGACGCTTCTGCTCACCGTCGCGATCGCGGGACGCGCCCGACCGTTGCCGCGTCCCCTCTCCGTCCTCCCTCGCGCCCCCACGCGGCGCCGGCTCGCGATCGGCTGGCTCGCCGTCCTCACGATCGGGGTGATCGCAGGTATCGTCGCGGGCGTGGTCCGGGACGACGTCCCGCTCGCCCCGGCGGTGGGGGCCTCGCTCGTCGCCGCCGTCGTGCTCGCGCTACCGGCACTCCCGCCGATCGTCCCCGATCGAATCTACGCGGGCCCGGTGACCCGTCGCGGGGCCGCGTTCGCGCTCCTGGTCGGTCTGACCGTTCTCGTCGCGCTCCCGAGCGTGCCGTTCAACCTGCTGGTCGTCGGGAGCGACGCCGTGCCCGGTTCCGGGGGCGTCGCGGTCGGCGGCTACACGGTCACCTACGAGGAGAACGCGACCCCCGGCCAGACCCCGATCGTCGCCCCGGACGACGTGGACGATGACGAGGAACTCCTCGACGTCCAGCAGAGCGGGCTGTTTGTCGTCAACGACAATCGCGAGATCTGGACCGTCGGGGAGCGCGCGGCCGTCATCGCCCACGAGGGCACCGCGTCGGTCGAACTCGGCGGGATCGGCTGGCGAGAGACCGTTCACGCCGAGCGCACCGGCTGGGACGTCGTCGGCAACGACAGCGCCTACGTCGTCGATCTCACGCACGACGGCGAGACGACTCGCTCGTTCGCGTCGGATCCGGTGCGGGCCGCGGCCACGATCGACGGGCACGCGATCGACGTCGCCCCGACCGACGACGCGTTCCTGCTTCGGGTCACGAGCGACGGGGACCTCGTCGGCGAAACCGAGATTCCCGCGGTGAACGGGACGGCGACGGTCGGCGACGTCCAGTTCGCGACCGAGCGCCCGGAGACCGACGACGGCGACGGGAGCGGCGGCGATGACACGGCGGGCAACGACACCGATGGCGACGCGGCCGACGAGCGCGTGCGCGTGTTCGCGTCGATCGACGACACCGAGGTCCTGATCGCCGAGCGGGAGACGTACGCCGACTGATACGGACTGCTGTAGTCAATTACCGCCGATCACCAGGACGGGGTCGGCGATCGGCGGTAAATAGTTACAGCAATCCGTACGAGTCGCCGTCCGACCGACCTGTCCGATCGCCTCGCGTGGTCCCGTCGCCCGCTCCGGCCGACACTGTTAGTACACGGGTTCTTCAGGTGCCGGCCTCGAACACCGACTATGACACGGATCGGAATCGTCGGCGCGGGCGCGGCCGCGGCGGCCGCGACGTACGCCCTCGAGGAGACGATTGACGACGCGTCGGTGACGGTTCTCGAGAAGTCCCGGGGCGTCTGCGGCCGGGCCGCGACGCGACGGCACGACGGCGTCGTCTACGACTACGGCGCGAACTACATCAAGTCCGACGACGATCGGGTGGTCGATCTCCTGACCGAAACGCTCGATACCGATGGACTGGTCGACATCGAAGAACCGATCTGGACGTTCGACCGCGACGGAACCGTTTCGGAGGGCCGGGACGCCGACGAGCACAAGTGGACCTACCGGCGGGGCCTCACCCAGCTCGCCAAGCGGCTGTTCGCCCGGACCGACGCGACCGTCCACCGGGAGACACGGGTAGAACGGCTGATCCGCGAAACCGGCGACGGCACCAGCACTCCGCAGTGGCGACTCGAGGACGACGACGGCGAGTCGTGGGGCCCCTTCGACGTCCTCTGTCTGAACCCGCCGGCACCCCAGACGGCCGATCTGCTCCGATCGGCCGCGTGGGACGCCGACCTGCGCCCGCGACTCGTCGAGGCGATCGAGGCCGTCCCCTACCGGACGGTCTGGACGGGAGTCCTGCACTACCCGTTCGAACTCGAGACGCCCTACTACGCGCTGGTGAACACGGACAAGGCCCACGAGATCGGGTGGATCGCCCGCGAAGAGTGCAAACCCGGCCACGTCCCCGTCGGCGAGTCGGTGCTGATCGTGCAGGCGAACCACGACTGGTCGGTCGATCACTACGACGCCGACCCCGAGTCGAACCTCGACGAACTCGCGGCGATGACCGCCGACGTGCTCGACGACGATCGGCTCGCGAATCCCGACTGGACCGACTACCAGGGGTGGCGGTACGCGCAGCCGGAGGGGCAGGTGCGCGAGGAACCGATTCGCGCGGCCGAGGACGCGAACTGCTACTGTCTCGGCGACTGGGTCGCCGGCGAGCCGCGGGTCCACGCCGCGGTCGGAAACGGACTCAACGTCGCCGAGCGGATCGCGCGCTCGCGGTGAGCGGATACTCGATCGACGGCTCGTTCGATATCCGCGCCCTCATACGGATTGCTGTACCGATGTACCGGCGCAACCGCGATCCGGGCGGCGGTTGCGCCGGAACTGACTTACAGTAAACCGTATCACTCGATCGTCGGCCCGGATCCGATCGGGTAGTCGGTCAGGTTCTCGTAGCCGTCCTCGGTGACGACGATCAGGTCCTCGATGCGGACGCCGCCGACTGCGGGGTCGTAGATCCCGGGTTCGATCGTGATCACGTGACCGGGTTCGAGGTCGCCGCCGGCGGGGGCGACGCTCGGCTGTTCGTGGATGTCCAGGCCGACGCCGTGGCCGGTGCTGTGGATAAAGCCCGTCTCCGTCCCCGGATCGCTCCGCAGGGTCTCGTAGCCGGCGTCCTCGATCACGTCACAGGCCGCGTCGTGGACGTCGGCCCCGGTTACGCCGGGTTCGATCGCGTCGAGGGCGGCCTCGTAGGCCTCCCTCGTGACCTCGTACCGTCGTCGGGCCTCGTCGTCCGGGTCGCCGACGGCGACGGTTCGGGTCATGTCGGCGAAGTACTTCGTCTCCTTGTCCCGCGGGAAGATGTCGATCACGATCAGTTCGTCCGCCTCGAGCGGCCCGCTCCCGCGATCGTGCGGGTCGGCGGCGTCGGCCCCGCAGGCGACGATCGTGTCGTCGAGCGCACAGCCGTGACGGATCAGCGTGATCTCGATCTCCTCTTTGACGCGTTCGCTGGTGAGTGGGTCGCCCTCGTGGACGAGGACGCCGTCCTCGACGTCCGCGGACGCGATGAGGTCCTCTGCAGCCGCCATCGCGGCCTCGTTGGCCCGCTGGGTCGCCCGGATCTGCTCGATCTCCCACTCGGTCTTGGTCGCGCGGACGTCCTCGACGATCCCGTCTGACTCGACCGTGACCGCGAGGCCGCGATCGCGGAGGCCGTCGGCGGTTCCCGTCGGGAACGATCGCGGGACGGCGATCGACTCGGCGTCGCGATCGGCGAGGAATGCGGCCACGCCCCGGATTCGACCCCCGTACTGCCCGTACTCTGCGACCAGGTCCTGGTAGTCGTAGGCCGATCGGCGCGTGACGGTGTCCGCGTCCGCGTCCGAACTGGCGCGGCCGTACTCGAGACCCGAGATCAGCAGGTGGACCCCGCCGTCCGCGGTGACGAGCGTCTGGTAAGCGTCCGGCGCGTCGAAGCCGGAGACGTACCGCTGGTCCGAGTCCGAAGCATCGTCGTCGATGAGATAGCCGTCCAGTCCCTCCTCGTCCAGGTACGAG
This sequence comes from Halosolutus amylolyticus, assembly GCF_023566055.1. Lineage (NCBI taxonomy): Archaea > Methanobacteriati > Methanobacteriota > Halobacteria > Halobacteriales > Natrialbaceae > Halosolutus > Halosolutus amylolyticus. The sequence continues at coordinate 370,403 of NZ_JALIQP010000003.1, forward strand.
AGAAGCGGCGAGAGATCGGTCTCCATGTCCGGTGATGTGCGATCGGCCCACATAATTGCCCGGATTCCGGCGGTGGGCGGACACTGCGACGGCCGACCCCGACGGCGCGCACCCCGCGGACCGTCGGGCCTCCGCCCCCGACGTATACTACCACCACCGGTATCGTGATAGGGCGGCCGGACGAGGACCCCGTATGGACGTTACCATCTCCCCGTCCCGTGTTCGCGGACGGGCCCGCGCGCCGCCGTCGAAGAGCTACACCCACCGGGCGATCCTCGCCTCGGGCTACGCCGACAGCGCGATCGTTCACGACGCGCTCTGGAGTGCGGACACGCGAGCGACCGCCCGCGCAGTGACCCTGTTCGGTGGCGATGTCTCGCGATCGGCCGACGGCACCCTCGAAATCTCGGGCTTCGACGGCCGGCCGGACGTCCCCGCGGACGTGATCGACTGCGACAACAGCGGCACGACGATGCGACTGGTCACTGCGGCGGCCGCACTCGCCGACGGTACGTCGGTGCTTACGGGCGACGAGTCGCTCCGATCGCGCCCGCAGGGGCCGCTCCTCGAGGCGATTTCGGATCTCGGCGGCGAGGCGGAAAGCACCCGCGGGAACGGCCAGGCGCCGCTGGTCGTCACCGGACCCGTAGAGGGCGGCACGGTCTCGATCCCCGGCGACGTCTCCTCGCAGTACATCACGGCACTCCTGATGGCAGGCGCGGTCACCGACGAGGGGATCGAGATCGACCTCGAGACGGAACTCAAGTCCGCGCCGTACGTCGATATCACGATCGAGGTGCTCGAGGCCTTCGGCGTCGAGGCCCGCCACACCGACGACGGGTTCGCGGTCCCGGGCGGCCAGCAGTACCGACCCGCCGACGGCGAGTACCACGTCCCCGGTGACTTCTCGTCGATCTCCTACCTCCTCGCGGCGGGCGCGATCGCCGGCGACGGGACGGTCACGATCGAGGGCGCACAGCCGAGCGCGCAGGGCGACACCGCTATCGTCGACGTCGTCGATCGGATGGGCGCCGACGTCGACTGGGATCGCGACGCGGGGACGATCAACGTGTCGGCGGCACCGCTATCGGGGATCGAGGTCTCCGTCGCGGACACGCCGGACCTCCTGCCGACGATCGCGACGCTCGGCGCGGTCGCGGACGGCGACACCCGGATCGTGGACGCCGAACACGTCCGCTACAAGGAGACCGATCGCGTGAGCGCGATGGCGGAGGAACTCGGCTCGATGGGCGTCGAGACGACCGAGGAACACGATTCGCTGACGATCCACGGCGGCGAGTCGACGCTCGAGGGAGCGACCGTCGACGGCCGGGCCGACCACCGGATCGTCATGGCGCTCGCACTGGCCGGCCTCGTTGCCGACGGCGAGACGACGATCGAGGGGGCCGAGCACGTGGACGTCTCCTTCCCCGGCTTTTTCGACGTGCTGTACGACCTGGGCGCGACGGTCGATCGCAACGACTAGACTACTGGTATCCGTCAATTCTCGATCGGACCGGGCCCCGGTCGAACCCTCGAGACCATCGACGCGTCGTCGGCGTGTCGTCGACAGCGATATCTCGGCCGACCCCGCTACCCTGCGAGCGGCGATCGCGATCGATCTTCCAGACGTCCGTGTGGCAGTCTCTCGGTCGGGGCCGAACTCCGTGACCCCCGTCCTGCATCAACGAGTACGGCGAGTTAGTCGCCGATGTATCTCGCCCGTCCGTTAGATTATTTCCACAACGAGTTATTACTGATCGCTGTCGCGTGAAGTATTATCCATGTTGCTAGCTAGGTACTACCATGGCACTCGCAGCTGGTCGACGGTACCTCACGGGGGTGACGATCGAGCAGTGGTTCGGGATCGTGCTGCTGGCGGGCCTGGGCGTATTGCTCCTCGATCTCGCGCGTCGACTCGTCCTCGGTGACCTCCGATTCGGTACGTTCTCGCTGTTCCTCTGGCGCGGTCTCGTCGACGGGTTGATCGTCGCGCTCGCGGCCGCCGGGCTCTCGATGACGTACGCCATTCTCAAGTTCGCAAACTTTTCGCACGGCGATCTCGTCACTACCGGTGCGTTCACCGGCTGGACCGCCGCGTACGTCGTGGGAGGGACCGGAGTCGCCGAGTTCGGGTCGCGAATACTCCTGAACGCCAATCGCGGGACCTCCGCCCGCGAACTCGATATGCACCTGTTCGGGGCACCGATCGCGATCGGCATCGGCTTGCTCGTCGCGGCAGTCGGAACGATTCTCGTGGCGCTGGCGATCGATCGCCTGGTGTACAGGCGGATGCGAAACGCGGGCGGCATACCGCTGTTGATCGCGAGCGTCGGCGTCGCGCTGGCACTGCGATACCTGATCGTGTTCGTGTACGGTGAGCAGACGCGCGGCGTGACGCGGAGTTCGCCGTCGCTCGAACACGGCCTCGTCTTCTGGACCGATTCGTTGCACGTCCATCAGTTCACGCTCGTCGTGATCGGGGTGACACTGATGATCGCGCTCCATCTCCTGTTACAACACACCAAGCTCGGGACGTCGATGCGGGCGATGGCCGACAACCGGGATCTCGCACTGGTCACCGGCATCCCGACCGAGCGAGTGATCCTGATGACCTGGATCATCGGTGCGGGACTGACCGGCATGGCTGGCTATCTGGTCGTCTTAGAGCAGGGGACGCTCAGCTTCAACACGGGATGGTTCCTGCTCCTGTTGATCTTCTCGGCGGTCATCCTCGGTGGAATCGGGTCGGTCTACGGTGCGATAGCCGGCGGATTGATCATCGGACTGGCGACGAACGTCTCGCTGGTGTGGATTCCGGGTGATCTGACCAACGTCGCCGCGTTCACGCTCATGATCCTGATCCTCATCTTTCGGCCGTCCGGGATCTTCGGGGGGGTGGAGACGGCATGACCCGCGATCGCCGCTTCTCGACGGACGGGGGCGACGTCACCGGGAAGGCGGAGGTTCCGGCCGCTTCCGACCCGGACGGACGCCCCCGCTGGCTCCAGGACGTCATCATCATCGGCGAGGCCACGATCACGGTGTACGGCCTCTTCATCGTCCTCGGTCTCGCGGTGGGACTGGACTTCAACGGCATCGTCAGCACCCTCCAGCAGGTCACGCTGCTCGCGGCGTCGTTCGCGCTGGTCGTCCTGGCGCTCAACCTCCACTGGGGGTACACGGGCCTGTTCAACATCGGGGTCGCCGGCTTCATGGCCGTCGGCGCCTACACGATGGCGCTGACGACGGCCGCACCGGACGCCACCTTCCCCGGACTCGGACTGCCGCTGTGGATCGGCATTCCGGCGGGAATCGTGGCCGCCGCACTCGTCGGGTTCGTGGCCGCGCTACCGGCGTTGCGCCTCCGTGCGGACTACTTCGCGATCGTCACCCTGGCGTTCGCGGAGGTGATCCGTCTGCTGTACAACTCGAGCCTGCTCAGGGAGTTCGAACTGTTCGGCACCGAGTTCGGAACCGGCGGCGGACAGGGAATGTCCTTCCCGAACCTGCGGAACACGATTTCCCGGCGGCTCCTGTACGTCGGCGGGGATCCGGAAGCGGGCCCCACCCTCGTCGGACGACCGTTCCTGGCAGTTGGGGACGCACTGGAGCTAAGCACGTCGGTCGTCGAGGGGTGGGCGTACACCGCCGTTCTGGTGGCACTGGTACTCGTCGTCTTCGTCCTCATCACTCGGATCGGAAACTCCCCGTTCGGACGGGTGCTGAAAGCCATCAGGGAGGACGAACTCGCGGCGCGATCGCTCGGCAAGAACACCGATCGCGTGAAGATCAAGGTGTTCATGGTCGGCTGTGCGATCATGGGCCTCGCGGGCATCGTCTGGCAGGGACGTCGGGGCTACATCGATCCGAACCTGTTCCTGCCGATCATCACGTTCTACATCTTCATCGCGCTGATCATCGGCGGGTCCGGGTCGAACACCGGGAGCGTCGTCGGGGCGCTCCTGTTCGCCGGATTGCTCTTCGAGGGGCCGCCGTTCGTGCAACGCATCGTGGACGCGACCTTCGACCTGCCCCGGACCGCGACGCTCTACGACGGGGTGATCGCGCTCGGTGACCTCGATCCGATGCCGCTCCTGGGGTACACGGTGGGTGAACTCCCGAATCTCCGGTTCGTTCTCTTCGGCGTGGTCCTGATCGCGCTGATGATCTACCGGCCGGACGGGATGCTGGGCCACCGGAACGAACCGGCCTCGCCGATCGATCTGACGAAAGAACGGCCACCGAGTGAGCGTGGCTCCTCGACAGCGCAGGGAGGTGAGTCGAATGAGTGACACCGTGGTCGACGAATCGGCGCGTGCGGAGACGGACATCCTCCGCGTGTCGAACCTCGAAAAGCGATTCGGTGGCATCGTCGCGGTCGACGGTGCCAGTTTCGGGATCGAACGAGGTTCGTTGACGGGACTCATCGGCCCGAACGGTGCCGGCAAGTCGACGACATTCAATCTGATCACCGGCGTCCACAGGGCGGATGCCGGACGTGTGATCTTCCAGGGCGAGGACGTGACCGGGCTGGGACCACAGCAACTGGTGGGTCGCGGGCTGGTTCGAACCTTCCAGATCAGCCGGGAACTCAGCGGGATGACGGTGCTCGAGAACATGCTGTTGGCGTTCCAGGGACAACTCGGCGAGTCGCTCTGGCGAACGGTTACCCCCGGCGTTCGGGGGTCGCTCGTCGAGCAGGAGCGAGAACTGCTCGATCGCGTCTGGGAAACGCTCGAGTTGTTCGAGATCGATCACCTGGCCCACGAGGACGCGGCGAACCTCTCCGGCGGCCAGCGAAAACTCCTCGAACTCTCCCGGGCGCTCCTGACCGATCCGGACATGCTGTTGCTCGACGAGCCGATGGCCGGCGTCAACCCGACGCTCGAGAAGAAACTCCTCGATCGCATCCACGAACTGCGGTCGCAGGGGTACACCTTCCTCCTCGTCGAGCACGACATGGACGTCATCATGAACAACTGTGAGACGGTGATCGTCATGCACCAGGGGCAGGTGCTCTCACAGGGCACTCCGGAGGAGATACAGGGGGACGAACGCGTCATCGAGGCCTATCTCGGGGGTGAGGTCTAGTGCTCGTCGTCGACGACCTCGACGCCGGATACGGTGACCTGCAAGTACTCGATGGGGTCGACCTGACGGTCGAGGAGGGAGAGTACGTGGTCATCGTCGGCCCGAACGGCGCGGGGAAGTCCACCGTGATGAAGTCGATTTTCGGACTCACTACCTACTTCGGAGGCCGAATCGAGTTCAGGGAGGAACGGATCGACGGGCGGCGGCCGGAGAACATCATCACCTACGGCATCGGATACGTCCCACAGAACGACAACGTCTTTTCGTCGCTCTCCGTGCGAGAGAACCTCGAGATGGGCGCGTACATCCTCGACGAAGTGCCCCAGGACGCGATGGATGCGGTCTTCGATCGGTTCCCGGTTCTCGCGGAGCGTCAGGACCAGAAAGTCGCCACTATGAGCGGTGGGCAACAGCAGATGGTGGCGATGGGGCGGGCGTTGATGCTGGATCCGGATCTGCTGATGCTCGACGAACCCTCGGCCGGCCTGGCTCCCGATCTCGTCGACGACATCTTCGATCGGATCGACGCGATCAACGACGCTGGGACGGCGGTGTTGATCGTCGAGCAAAACGCCAAGGAGGCGCTTCGCCGGTGCGATCGGGGATACGTCCTGGTCCAGGGAGCCAATCGCTACGAGGACGCCGGGGACGCGCTGCTCGCCGACGAACAGGTCCGACAGGACTTCCTGGGCGGGTAGTTCGCCCGAAAACGCCGGTCGTAGGCCTCGCTACTGTGCCCCTCCCCCAAACTCGATCTGTTCGTCCACGTTGAGTTCGAAGTTCTCGAAATCGAAGATGTCGAACACGGCGGCCTGTGGATCGCCGTTGTCGTCGAACTCGACGGCACTCGAGGCACCTTCGTAGGTGATCTCCTCACCCGCTTCGGCCAGGTCGACCGCCTCGGCGAGGTTCGACGGACCGACCGTCTCCCCGTTCGGGTTCGCGACGGCCCGCATCTCGTCCCGGACGGCGGGTCCATCGTTTTCTCCCGCACGCGCGTTGGCCAGGATCATGACGGCACTCGCGTCGTACGCCTGGGCGTTGAAGACCCCGGGTGCTCTCCCGAACTCGTTTTCGTACAACTCGTCGAACACCTCGACCTCGGGGCCGGCCGCGGCCGGAGCGGTCCCCAGTACGTTGTCCATCGGGTTGTCGACCTGGTCCGGGAGGTCTTCCTCGATCAGGCCGTCGGTGACGATGACGGGCAGTTCGGGGTCGAAGTCCGCGTAGAAGTCCCGGAAGATCTGCACCCCGCTGACGGGGAACGCGATCACCAGAAGGAAGTCGGGGTCGCCCGCGAGCGCGCTCTGGAGTGCCGAGGTGTACGACGGCTGTTCCGGTTCGAACGCCTCGGACGCCGTGATCGTGCCACCGAGTTCCTCGAACGTCTCCTCGAACACGCCAGCGAGTGCCTGTCCGTAGGCGTCGTTCAGGGCGAACGTCGCCGCACTCTCGAAGCCACGGTCATCGAACGCGAGTTCCGCGATGACTTCTCCCTGTAACGCATCGCTCGGCGCGGTCCGGAAGACGAAGTCGTCGTCGTCGATGTCCGTGATGTCCGGACTCGTGCTCGCCGGAGAGGTCATGACGACCTGGTTGGGAACCGCGACCTCCTGGGCGACGGGAATCGTCACGTCGGACGCCGCCGCGCCGGTGAACATCGGGAACCCGGCGTCGACGAGCGACTGTGCGGCACTGATCCCCGTCTCGGAGAGCGTCTGGGTGTCTTCCCGCTGGACCATCACGTCGAACGGACTGCCCTCGTCTGCGAGTTGAATCGCGGGGAGTTCGGCGCCGTCGGCGATCGGTCCCCCGAGTTCTCCCAGGTCACCGGACTCCGGTTGCAGGATCCCCAGCATGATCTCGCGGCCCTGTACGGTGGACCCCCGTCCAGCGACGGGAGAGCCCGTGAGGGATAGTGCTCCCGCCCCGCCGATCCCAGTTAGTACGCTGCGTCTGCTGATTCGCACCATGGTAGTCGTCCAACGTAATAACTGAAATAGGTTTCATTGGTCCGTTCTATCGGGCTGATGTTGGTCATTCCGGTTAATATAATAAATTGCACATTAATGTTCTAATACTACTGTTACTCCCCGCGCGGTTCTCGGGCAGCTGCTGACCGACGTCACTCGATACCAACAATTTACCCGCGTGGAACGGGCACAACGGTATCCAGATCCGACGATAATGATAGTTACCTTCTAGCCGGCCGAACGATTCCAGCGCCACACTCGAATCCGGGCGGTTCGTTCCGGGATGGATTTTCCGCGCTTGCGACGAAGCGCACGGCGGCCGAGAAGGGGGCCTTCGCGGATCGGAAACGCGCCACGTCCCACGCGCTCCCGGTCCGGAGGACGCGCGAATCGGTGTAGCCCACGTCTCAGTTCCTGGCGGCGGGAAGCGTGAACGATACCGTCGTTTCCTCGCCGGGTTCGGAGTCGACCCAGATGGCGCCGCCGTGGCGTTCGACGATCCGGCGACAGAGCGCGAGTCCGATCCCGGTTCCGTCGTGTTCCTCGTGGCCGTGCAGGCGCTGGAACACCTCGAAGATCCGATCGGTTTCGTCGGGGTCGATCCCGATTCCCTCATCGTGGACGGAGACGATCCAGTCGGCCCCATCGGCCCCCGCGGCGGTTCCGGGTTGCTCCGGGACGTCACGCGCCCCGCACTGCTCGGCCGTGATCTCGATCCGCGGCGGATCGTCGCCGCTGTACTCGATCGCGTTCGAGAGCAGGTTCTGGAACACCTGCCGGAGCTGACCGCCGTCGCCGTGGACCGCGGGCAACGACTCGCTCGTGATCTCGGCGTCGGTCTCCTCGATCCGTAACTGGAGGTCGGTCCGAACGTCGTCGACGACGTCGTCGAGGTCGATCGTCTCGAACGGGTCGCCGCGCGTCTCGACGCGGGAGTACTCGAGCAGGCCGTCGATCATCTCGCGCATCCGCCGGGCGCCGTCGACGGCGAACTCGAGGAATTCCTCGCCGTCCTCGTCGAGCGCGTCCCCGTACCGCCGCTCGATCAACTGGAGGTAGCTCGTGACCATCCGGAGCGGTTCCTGGAGGTCGTGGCTGGCGGCGTAGGCGAACTGCTCGAGGCGCTCGTTCGACGCCTCGAGTTGTCGGCGGTACTCGTTGCGTTCGGTGACGTCCTGCACGACGAGCATCCCCCGGTGGTCCTCGCCGGCGGGCTCGATCGGGAGCGTGTGCGCGAGGAGTTCGCGGCCGCGGTATGTCACCTCGAAGGAGCGTTCCTCGCCGTCGAGGGCGGCCCTGAAATGGGGCTCGATCTCCGCAGACAGGTCGTCCGGATACCGCTCCGCGATCGATTGGCCGATCAGGTCGTCCCGGTCGACCCCGAACTCGTCGACGAGTTGGCCACCTGCCGCGGTAAAGCGCAGGTCATCGTCGAACAGCGCGACCACGCCGTTCGGGAAGTTCTCCGCGAGCGTGCGGTAGCGCTGCTCGCTGGCCTCGAGTTTCCGCTGGCGTTCCTTGCGCTCGGTGACGTCCCGAACGACGCCGAGGCGTTCGTGTTTACCGTCGGCGCCCGAAACCCGCGTGACCGTCGCCTCGATCGGGACGCGGTCTCCACGTCTCGTCTCGATGTCCGTCTCGATCGTCGACACACCCGCGTCGGTCGCGGCGGTTCTGGCCTCGCCCATTACCGTCTCGTCGACGACGAGCGAAGCGTGACTGCCGAGCAGTTCGTCGCGATCGTAGCCGGTGAGTTCGGTGTAGGCCCGATTGACGGTGGAGAACCGGCCCTCGGCGTCGAGGGCGTAGATGCCGTCGTCCATGGTCTCGACCACCGTCTCGTAGGTCGCCAGTTCGCGTTCGCGCTCCTTGCGCTCGGTGACGTCCTGCGCCGTCGCCATGCCGGAGACGACGCGGCCGTCGTCGTCCCTGATTGGGACCGCCTTGACGCGCCACTCGCGATCGGCGTACTCGATCTCGGCCGTGCGTTTCTCGCCGTCGAGCGCCGCGCCGAACGTGGCTTCGAGGGCCGACGCCGTGTCGTCGGGAAAGACGTCTCGCGGACGGTTCCCCTCCAGGTCGGCACCGGAAACCGGCAGGTTCGCGAAGCCTTGTCCGTCGGCGAGCGTGTACTCGAGATCCTCGTCGTACATGACGACCACGCCGCCGGGATAGGACTCGGCCAGCGTCCGGTAGCGCCGTTCGCTCACCTCGAGTCGACGGACGCGCTCCTTGCGCTCGGTGATATCCCGGAAGTACACCGAGAGGCCGGTCTCGGAGGGATACGCCTGGATCTCCATCCAGATGTCGAGCGACTCGGAGTAGCGCTCCCACGAGACGGGTTCCTGCGTCTCCATCGCCTCGTGGTACCGATCGAAGAGGTCCGGACTGGCGTCGGGAAACAGCTCCCAGATGTTCGACCCGAGCAACGCCGCTCGCGAGTAGTCCAGCAGTTCCTCGGCCTGCTCGTTGACGTGCGTGAACCGCCACTCCTCGTCGAGCGCGTAGAACGCGTCCGAGACCCGTCCCAGTACCTCGCCGAGTTCGCTCTCCAGTTCCCGCTTGCGCCGTTCGAGTTGGCGTTCGTGTTCCTTGAGGCGGGTGATGTCGTCGGCCGTCGTGACGACGCGGTCGACCGCGCCGTCGTCGTCCAGGACGGGGGCCGCGTTCACCGAGACCCAGATCCGATCGCCCGACGGACCCTCGATCGCGAGTTCAGCGTCCGTCACGGGGTCGCCGGTGACCCGGACGCGTGCCGCTGGCGTCTCCGCCGGATCGAGGACCGTGCCGTCGGCGGTGGAGACGCGCCAGTCGCTCTCCCGGTTCGAGCCGTCAGTGCTCCCCCACCGTGTGAGGCCTGGAACGTCCTCGGCACGCCGGTTCGCCAGCACGGTCTCCCCGTCGGCGTCGTGGACCGCGATCGCGATCGGTGCCGTCTGGAGCAGTCGTTCGGTCTGCGTTCGCTCGCGCTCGAGCTGGCGTTCGTGCTGGACGCGATCGAACGCGGCCCCGAGACTCGACGCGGCGATCTTCGCGAGCGTCAGGTCGTTTTCGTCGAACGCGCCTTCCTGCGTGGAGCCGGCGATGACGACCCCGTGGTCCCCGACCGGGAGGACGATTTCGCCCCTGATCGGCGTCTCCTGATCGTAGGCGTCCGCGGCGGTCCTGATGTCGTCGTAGATCGCCGGCTCGCCGGACTCGTAGACGCGCCAGGCGACCCCCTCGCCCTCGAACGTCGGCAGATCGTCGAACGTGGCCGCCGCGCGATCGGTCCAGGCGGCCGGTTCGAGCGCATTCCCCGCGTCGTCGGCGAGAAACACGCCGTTGATCTCCAGTTCGAGAACGTCGGCGAGCGCGCGACACGCCCGATCGGCGATCCCCTCGCGGGACTCGCCCGCGAACCACTCGCGAACGGCCGCGTTCAGGTCCCGCAACTGGGCCGCGTGTCGATGCCGCTCGGTGACGTCGTAGTAGAGTTCGATCCGACCGCCGGCGTACGGTCCCGAGTCGATCGGCTTGCTCAGGTGTTCGAGCCAGCGTTCCTCGCGGTCCTCGCCGGGCGTGACGTGACACTCGAAGCGTTCGACGTAGCTGTTGTCGTCGTAGGTCGCCGTCACCGTCTCCGCGAAGCGCTCGCCGTCGTCGATCCGGGTTCGAATGGTCTCTTCGATCAGGTCGCGTTTGTCGCGTCCGACGGCACCGGCCCGATCGAGGCCGAAGTACGCCTCGGTCGTCTCGTTGATCCACGCGACCTCGAACGTCTCGTCGAGGATGAAGACGCCGACCTCCGCCTCGTCGAGGACGGACCGGACGGAGCCGTCGCCCGGGGGACGGGTCGGGTCTGAGTCGGGGCCAGAGGCGGGACTGTCGACTCGTGGGGCGTCGGCGTCTCGCAGCCCATCGCTGCGTTCCCGGACGATTCCGGCCGTTCCGCGTCGTTCCCCGTCGATCGTGAGCAGGCTGCAACGGACTGTACACGGGACGGTCGTCTCACCATCGGTCCGGAACGCGAGATCACGTTCGACGACGCGGTCCGCGTCGGTCTCTCCGACCTGCTCCAGTCGCCGATCGATCTCTGCGAGGTCCCGGGCGTCGAACAGGATCGAGGCGTGCTCCCCGAGGAGAGCCGATCGATCGTACCCGGTCATGTCGACGAGTCGATCGTCGACCGCGACGATCGCGTCGTCGGCGTCGAGGTGGTAGACGCCCCCGTCGATCGCGTCGGCTAACGTCCCGTGCCACTGGAGCCCCAGCCCATCGGCTCCCTCCGACTGGACCGTCAGCCCCGAGTCGGTGACCCGCTTGCTCATGAACCCAGAGTGGCCATTGCGCCGGATAAACCCTCGGCCGCAGCCTCACGGCCGTTGACGCGTTCGGCGGATCACCGGCGACGCCGATCGCGGTCACCGCGGTCCGTCGCCAAAACTGGACAGTTGCGTCGCGGCCGTCGATACGAACGGTCACTACGGTGCCATTTTTGACCGTGGGGGCCCACGAGTACGGCATGCGAACCGATCTCGAGTCCCGCCTTCGCGATCGGCTGACCGAGGCCGGCTACCTGTTCCCCGACTACGGCGGCTACTGCTTCGCGAGCGTTCCCGGCACCGTCCGATCGGTTCTCGGCGACGACGGCGGTCAGCCGCTTCCGGCCGACGTGCTCGCGGGCCTCGACGACGAGTACGATCGCGTCCTCGTGGTGCTGGTCGACGGGTTCGGACTCGCGTTCTGGAAGCGCCATCGCGGGCAAGCACTGGTCGATCGACTCGCGGACCGGGGTACCGTCACCCCGCTCACGTCGGTCTACCCCTCCGAGACGGCGGCAGCGCTGACGACGGTTCACACCGGTCGGCTCCCGGCGAGCCACGGCCTCCTCGGGTGGGACGTGTACGACCCGGTCGACGACGCGTCGTACGAGGCATTCACCGGGACCGTCAAGGCCGGCGACGAGTCTGTCGCACACGACCTCCAGGACGTCTTCGAGGGTGACCCGATCTACCCCTCCCTCGAGAGGGTGGGAATCGACTGCCGCCACGTCGTCCCGTTCCCCGAGACCTACGACGGGGCGACCTGCCACTCCTACGGCCCCGACGAGAGCCTGGACGGGTTCGAACCGACGCTCCAGGAGGCGTTCGACGCCGCCGACGATCCCGCCTACCTGTTCGCCTACCTGCCCCAGATCGACACGGCCGCCCACGGGTACGGGACCGACTCCGACGAGTACCGGGCCACCGTCGACGACGTGTTCGAGACGATCGATCGCGCGCTCGCGGGCCTCGACGCCGACGCGGCGGGCGACACGCTCGTCGTCCTGACCGCGGATCACGGCCACGTCGACACCGACGCCGATCGGAACGTCGACCTCGAGACGATCGACGGGGTAGTCGCGGCCCTCGATCGCCACGGGAACGGCGACCCGGTCCGGTACGCCGGCAGTCCGCGGAACGTCCACCTCCACCTGCGGGACGGGCGCGTCGACGACGTCCGTTCGATCCTCGACGATCGACTCGACGCCCGCGTCTTCACGCAGGAGGACGTGGTCGATCGCGACCTCTTCGGCGGCGGGCCGCGGAGCGAGACGTTCGAGCGGCGACTCGGCGACCTCGTGGTCGTCCACCGCGACTCGGGCGTCTGGTACGGCAGCGATCAGTCCAAACTCGACCTGATCGGGATGCACGGCGGTCTCCACCCCGACGAGATGCTCGTCCCGTTCGCGGCGATCGATCTCGAAGCCCTGCTGGCCCGGCGGTAGATACTCACTCGGTTTTCGGTGCTACCGCGAACGGCGGAACACCACGTCCCGCACCGGTCACGCTGTTTGCTCCGAGAGATCCGTACCGGTCGCTTCGATCGCTACGGATGTGTATAACCCGATGACAGATCAAAATGGGTAAAGAGCCTTCAGATCAGTGTACCAATACGCCGTATGAACCGCCGTCGCTTCCTCCGGCGATTTACAGCCGGGGGCGCCCTCCTCACAGCCGGATGCACCGCCATTGGAGAAGCTCCGGGTCCGTTCAACTTCGGCATCGTTAACCGCCGAGAACGGCCGTATCACGTCGAGTACACTCTCTGGGACGACGCCGACGAGGTCGTGATCGACGGCTCCGTCGATATCGCGCCCAGACCTCCCGATGAAGGGGAGTACACCGTACTGGACTTCGAGGATCTCGTTCGAGTCACCAATGGTGACGAGATCGGCGCTCGAATACGGGTTGCCGGCGAAACGTTCGAAGACACCTACGAAGTGACGTGCAACCGGAGCGAGAACGCCGAAAACAACTGGTTCTTCCAGATCCGCCACCCCGACGCACCCACGACGAGCGAGACGGGAATGGAGTTCGACGGAAGTCGATGCTAACTGTCGTCGTTCGATCGTAGTTACTGGGGCCGGGGGAGCGTTACGCGGGCCGGGAGCCGCTGTTCCGACGTGTCGTCGCAGTCATCGCTCGTCACGGCGCCGTCGCCGGCGGCGCCCGATCTTGCGTCAATCCTGCAGTGATAAGTGTCCGCGTCCCCGAGAGGGCCGTAATGAACGGCAATCGCTTCGGTCGTCTCTTCCAGGTGACCACCTTCGGTGAGAGCCACGGAGAGGCGATGGGCTGTACCGTCTCCGGCTGCCCGGCCGGTCTCGAACTGTCCGAAGACGACATCCAGGCGGATCTCGATCGGCGCAAACCCGGCCAGTCGATGATCACCACCTCTCGCGGCGAACCCGACGCCGTCTCGATCAAGTCCGGCATCCAGGACGGCTACACGACCGGGACGCCGATCGGGCTGGTCATCCAGAACAAGGACGCCCGATCGGGCAAGTACGAACCCTTCATCACCGCACCGCGGCCGTCTCACGGCGACTTTACCTACTCCGCGAAGTTCGGGACGCGAAACTGGGGCGGCGGCGGTCGCTCCTCGGCGCGCGAGACGGTCAACTGGGTCGCCGCGGGCGCGATCGCGAAGAAACTCCTCGAACGCGAGGGGGTCGAACTGAAGGCCCACGTCAACCAGATCGGGGATATCGAGGCCCCCGAGGTGGGTTTCGACGAGATGCTCGAACACAGCGAGGAGAACGACGTCCGCTGTGCCCACCCCGAAACGGCCGAGCGGATGCAGGAACGCATCGAGGAGTACCAGGAGGAGGGTGACTCGATCGGCGGGTCGATCTACTTCGAGGCCCGGGGCGTCCCGGTCGGCCTCGGCGCGCCACGCTTCGACTCGCTCTCGGCACGCCTCGGTCAGGCCATGATGGCGGTTCCGGCGACGACCGCGTTCGAGTTCGGCCTCGGAACCGAGGCGGCCGAGTGGACCGGCAAAGATCGGAACGACGACTGGGAATTCGACGAGGACGGGAATCCGACGCCCGTCGAGAACGACCACGGCGGCATCCAGGGCGGGATCAGTTCGGGGGAGCCGATCTACGGCGAAGTGACGCTCCACGCGCCCACGTCGATCCCGAAGAGCCAGCAGACGGCCGACTGGGAGACCGGCGAGATCAAAGCGGAGCAGGTCATCGGCCGCCACGACCCGGTGCTCCCGCCACGTGGGGTGCCCGTCGTCGAGGCGATGCTCGCCCTGACGCTCGTCGACTTCATGCTCCTGTCGGGCCGCATCAACCCCGATCGGGTCGACGATCGGCCCGGGAAGTTCGACACGGACTACCACCCGAGCAACCCGCGGAACGAGTAGCGGTTCGCTCCGAACGAGATAGGTATTTGACCTGTCGACCGGTAGTTCGCGTATGGACTGGTCCCCCGATCGCCGCCTCCAGTGGCGGATGCTCCTCGCCCTCGCTCTGACGCTCGTCGGCTACGTCGCCCTCTTCGGCGTCGTCGTCACGCTGTTCTCCGATCACGTCGCGACCGGGTTCGGCCTCGTGGTGCTCGTCGTGCTGGCCGCGAGCGTCACGCAGGCCGATCGGATCGCCTACCTGGCCACGAGGGCGATCGCCATCGATCGCGACCGGCACCCGGAACTCCACGAGACGGTGGAGCGACTGGCCCGACAGGTCGACCTGCCGGTCCCGCCGGTCGCCGTGATCCCGAGCGACGAACCGAACGCCCTCTCGGCGGGGACGGGCGATCGGACGGTCGTGTGCGTGACGACCGGCCTCCTGAAGACGCTCTCCGAGGACGAACTGGAGGCGGTCCTCGCGCACGAACTGGCCCACCTGAAAAACGCCGACTCGGCGGTCATGACGGTCGCCGGCTTCCCGATGGCCGTCTCCGCGGCGGTGCTCTCGCTGGCCGGCAGATCCGTCTCGGCCGCGTCGTTCGTTCTGGGGTGGCCGCTGGTGCTCGGAATCTACCTGCTGTTCGTCGGGCTGCCGATCTACCTCGTGAGCCTCCCCGGCATCGCCGTGCTCTCGCGATACCGCGAGTTCGCCGCCGACAGGGGAGCGGTCGCGATCACCGGCGATCCGTACGCCCTGGCCAGTGCGCTCGCAACCCTTCACGGATCGACCCCGCCGGAGACCGATCTCCGGCGCGTTGCCGGATTCAACGCCTTCTGCATCGTCCCGGCGTCGACGATCCTCCCGCAGTGGGCCACCCACCCGCCGACGCACGAACGAATCAGGCGGCTCCGGGTACTCTTCCAGCGATCGGAGGCGTGACGCGTGCGGTCGCCACCTCGATCGGACGCGAGTTCGCAGGTACTCGTCCGTGGTCGGCGATCCAGTGATCGCGAATTTCGTTCTTTCGAACCCGAATTCGGTCGGGTACAGGGATACTCCCGTTGTATTATTTCGTGGTAGGTGCTAGCACTTATTGCCGGACTCGTGGTACCCCCTCCTGCCGATATGGCAGACTTTGACATACACAGTACGGCGGGGCGACTGGAAGCACTGCGCCGGATGCTGACCATCCGTGCGTTCGACGAGGAAGCAGGGGATCGGTTCGCAGACGGGGAAATACCGGGGTTCGTACACCTCTACATCGGGGAGGAGGCGGTCGGCGTCGGGACGTGTGCGGCGCTCGATCCGGACGACTACATCGCGAGCACACACCGCGGCCACGGCCACTGCATCGCGAAGGGGCTCGACCCGAAGTACATGATGGCCGAACTCTACGGCAAGGCCGAGGGCTACTGCAACGGCAAGGGGGGCTCGATGCACATCGCGGACGTCGACGCCGGGATGCTCGGCGCGAACGGAATCGTCGGCGCGGGGCCGCCGATGGCGACCGGTGCGGCGCTGTCGATCGACTACCAGGACCGCGATCAGGTGGCGGTCGGCTTCCTCGGGGACGGGGCCGTCGCGCAGGGGCAGGTCCACGAGGCGATCAACCTCGCGTCGACCTGGGACCTGCCGGCGGTTTTCGTCGTCGAGAACAACCAGTACGGCGAGGGGACGCCGGTCGAGAAGCAACACAACGTCGACAACCTGAGCGACACGGCACAGGCCTACGACATTCCGGGGCTGACCGTCGACGGGATGGACATCACCGCGGTCGAGGAGGGAGTCGCCGAGGCGCGCGAACGCGCGACCGCGGGCGAGGGGCCGACCCTCGTCGAGGCCGAGACCTATCGCTACCGCGGCCACTACGAGGGTGACGAGGAACCCTACCGGGACGACGCGGAGATCCAGCGCTGGAAGGACCGGGACCCGATCGACTCGTTCAAAGAACGGCTGATCGATCGGGGCGAACTGACCGAGGAGGAGTTCGACGACCTGCAGGCGGAGGTCGAAGCCGAAATCGAGGCCGCAGTCGAGTACGCCCAGGAGGCCGATCGGCCGACGCCGGACGAGGCCTACGACGACATGTTCGCGGAGATGCCACCGGAGATCGAACGGTTCGCGACGGCCGCGAGGGCGAGACCGGACGGCGGTGAGCGAATCTCCGATTCGCGATCCTCGTCGGCACAGAGTTCCGACGGCGGTGAGCGATCCTCGTCGGCGCATGGCTCCGACGACGGCCGCCAGGGAGGTGACCGACGATGACCGCACACGCAGAACCCGAGCGAGAACTCGAGACCGAAACGGAGACGATGACCGTCCGGGAGGCCATCCGACAGGCCCTCCGCGAAGAACTCGATCGCGACGAGGACGTCTACCTCGTGGGCGAGGACATCGGCCGCTTCGGCGGCGTCCTCGAAGTGACCGGCGACCTCTGGGAGGAGTTCGGCGACGAGCGCGTCCGGGACACGCCGATCAGCGAGGCCGGCTTCATGGGCGCGGCGACGGGTGCCGCGGCGACGGGCACCCGGCCGGTCGTCGAACTCATGTTCTCGGACTTCGCCGGGGTCTCGATGGAACAGATCATGAACCAGATGGCGAAGATGCGGTACATGTTCGGCGGGAAGGCCGAGATGCCGGTCACCGTCCGGACCACCGAGGGCGGCGGGATGGGTGCCGCGAGCCAGCACTCGGGGACGATCCACACCTGGATCGCGCACTTCCCCGGTCTGAAGGCCGTCGCACCCGGCACCGCCGCGGCCGCGAAGGGGCTGACGAAGGCGGCGATCCGATCGAACGACCCCGTCTTCGTCTTCGAGAACAAGATGATCTACGAACAGCAGGGCGCGGTGCCGACGGACGAGGACTTCACGGTTCCGATCGGCGAGGCCGCGATCGAGCGCGAGGGCGACGACGTCACGGTCGTCGCGACCCAGCGTCTCGTCGGCGAGAGCGTACAGACCGCCGAAAGCATCGCCGACGACGTCGACGTCGAGGTGATCGACGCCCGATCGCTGTACCCGCTCGACACCGAGACGATCGTCGAGAGCGTCGAGAAGACCGGCCGGCTCATCGTCGCCGACGAGAGCCCGCTCTCGTACGGCACCCACGCGGAGATCGTCGCTCGCGTCCAGGAAGAGGCGTTCTTCAGCCTCGACGCGCCGATCCAGCGGGTCGGGACGCCCGACACGCACATGCCGTTCAGTCCGCCCCTCGAGCAGGAGGTCCTGCCGAGCGGCGAGGACGTCCGCGAGGCGATCGAGCGGGTGGCCTGACGACTCGTGTCCCGCGTTGGACTGATCGTCAACCCCGCCGCCGGCCGGGACGTCCGCCGCCTCACCGGCGGCGCCACCGTCGTCGACAACTACGCGAAGCGCCGGGTCGCCGAGTGCGTGCTCGACGGCCTGACCGCGACGAGCGATCCGCCGGCGGTCCGGCTCATGCCGGACCGATCGGGGATCGCCGACCACGCGGTCGCGGAGTCGCCCGGGGCAGTGGACGCGAGCGTCCTCGAGATGCCGGTCGAGAAGTCGGCGGCCGACACCCGTCGGGCCGCGGCCCGGTTTCGCGAGGACGGACTCGCGGCGGTCGTCGTCCTCGGCGGCGACGGCACGACCCGCGACGTCGCGAGCGAGATCGGTGAAGTGCCGGTGATCGCCGTCTCGACGGGGACGAACAACGTCGTCCCGACGGCCGTCGACGGTACCCTCGCGGGGGTCGCGGCGGCACTGATCGCGACGGCGGCCGTTCCGGCGGCCGACGTAACCACGCGCCACGGGATGGTCGAGGCGCGCGTCGAGGCGGGGACCGGCGAGCGGACCCTGTCGGCGCTCGCCTCGGCCGAGGTGTCCTCGCGATCGTTCGTGGGGACGCGGGCGCTCCTCGATCCGACCGATCTGCGCGGGGGCGTCGTCTCTCGGGCCCACCCGGGCGACGTCGGCCTGGCCGCCGTCGCAGGGGCGTTCGAACGCGTCGCGCCCACCGATCCCGGCGGCGTCGTCCTCCGACTGGCCGATCCCGCCGAGGCCCCGCGGAGCGTCCGGGCGGTACTCGCGCCCGGCGTCACCGCGACCGTGGGGATCGAGTCCGTCGATCGACTCGACTGGGACGAGACCGCTCGGTTCGACGTTCCCGACGGGGTCGTCGGGGCGGACGGCGAGCGCGAACTGGAACTCACCGACGCGACGGTCGCCCTCACACCGGTCCCCGAGGGTCCGCGACTCGTCGACGTGGACGCGACGCTCTCGGCCGGGGCCGACGCCGGTGCGCTCGTGGCCGAGGGGACCGAACCGGCCTCGACGATCGAGGACTATAGTAGCGACTGAAAGTCACTGCACACCTGATCACAGGACGGCTTTGCGATCAGTGTGTGAATCGTTTCAGTCGCTACTATAGGCTCCTCGTCTCGGCGGACGAGCGGGAGTCGGTCTTCGAGCGCACGGTAACCGTCGACGTGATCCCGAAGCCCGAAAGGACCGATCTCGAGTGATCGGCGGACGCGGCCCCGTCAGACGCGCTCCCACGTGATCTCCATCGGCAGATCGTCACGGAGGACTTGCGAGACGTGACAGCCGCGTTCGCCGAGGTCGACGATGCGATCGACCGTCTCCTCGTCGGCGTCGGTCTCGAGTCGGACCGTCGCCTCGATCCGATCGACGGAACCGTGCTCGGGATCGGCGTCGGTGGTCACGTCGATCGACTCGATCGGCGCGTCGCGCTTGTCCGCCTGGAAGCGCACGCTCAGCGACAGGCAGGCGGCCAGTCCGCCGAGGAAGACGTCGACCGGCGTCGGTCCCGTCTCCGTTCCGCCCGCGTCCTCGGGCTCGTCGAAGTCCCACGCGAACGATCCGGCCTCGATCGTCCCGGCCATGCCACCCGGGTTGTGCGCGGTGACGGTCCGATCAGGCATTTCGGTCTCGCCGGCGGTGGCGCCCGATCGGCTCTCGGCGCCGGCCTCGACCCCGTCGGGGAGCAACGGCCACGGCTCCTCGACGTGCCCGACGAGCGTCTCGAGGAACCTCGCGGCGTCGGCCCCGTCGACGATCCGGTGATCGAACGTGAGATCGAGCGGGAGGTGACGACGCCATCGCACCTCGTCGTTCGGCCCGCGGACGGGGGATTCCGAGACGGCGTTCACGCCGAGAATGGCGACCTGGGGCGGGTTGATGATCGGATCGAACGACTCGACCCCGAGCACGCCGAGGTTCGTCACCGTGAACGTCCCGTCGCGCAGGTCGTCCATCGTGTACTCGCCCTCGAGGGCCCGCCCGACGAGGTCGCGTCGCTCCGTCGCGATCGTCTCGAGGGACTTGCCGCCGACATCGGAGAGCACCGGCGCGATGAGGCCGTCGTCGACGTCCACGGCGATCCCGAGATTGTGGTCCGCCCAGAGGCGGTGGACCTCGTCCTCGAACGTCGCGTTGAACGCCGGGTGGTCGTCGAGGGTCGCCGATACGGCGAGCAACAGCACGTCCTGAACGGAGACGTTCGCGTCGAGCGCCTCGTCCGCGGCGTCCGTCGCGGCGAACAGGGCCTCGGCGTCCGCCGTACGGTGGACCGTCACGTGGACGGCGTCCCGGTAGCTCTCGCCCAGCCGTCTGGCGATCGTCTTGCGCATCCCGCCGAACGATCGCGTCTCCGCGGGGGTCCGCCCGGCCGCGTCGGCCGCCCCGGACGCCGCTTCCTCGACGTCGTCTTCGGTGATCGCTCCCTGGTAGCCCGTTCCATCGACGGTCGCCAGGTCGACGCCGAGTTCGTCCGCCCGCTTTCGCGCCCGCGGAGACGCGTCGACGTCGGCTTCGTCGGCCGGTTCGCGCTCGGCCGCCGCCTCGACGTCGTCCTCGGTGATCGCCCCCTGGTAGCCGGTTCCCTCGACGGTCGTCAGGTCGACGCCGAGCGCGTCGGCGCGGTCCCTGGCACGTGGCGACGCCTTGACCTCGTCCGAGACGCGATCGGGTTCCGGTTGGGCGGCCGGTTCGTCGCGATCGCTCGTCTCCTGGGTGGCGGTCGCCCCGGACGCCTGCGGTGTCGCCTCCGTCTCCACCTCCGCCGCCAGGTCGGCCTCCGCGTCCGCCTCGAGGTCGGCGACGTCCGCGTCGGCGGGCGCGACGATGCCGATCGGGGTTCCGGGCGGGACCGACTCGCCCTCCTCGAGGTACGTTCGTCGGAGGACGCCGTCCTCGCGGGCTTCGACCTCGGCGACGCTCTTCTCGGATTCGACCTCGGCGATGACGTCTCCCGCTTCGACGGTCGCTCCGTCGTCGACTTCCCACGCGAGCAACTCCCCGCGTTCCATCTCGAGACCCAGTTTCGGCATCCTGACGATGTAGGCCATGCCAGTCGATACCACAACGGCGGCATAAAGGGTGCCGATGCGCCCGTCCGTACGAGGCTACCGGACGTGACGATCGTATCCACCCTCTGTCGGCGACGAATAGTGGATAGTGTCCGATCTAGCATGAACTTTCCATACAAATCAAAACGGACACTCTGGTAAAGTGGATGGTTGTTCATTCTTCACGATCGATGCATGGTAATGTATAGCAAAGGCTTTAGGTTCGGTAGAACGAAACTCTGGACACTGGTGGCCACAGGCCACAGATCTACCCATGAGCGACGACGAACTCATCTGGCGAATCGCGGGGGGTTCCGGCGACGGAATCGACTCGACGAGCCAGAATTTCGCAAAGGCGCTGATGCGCTCGGGGCTCGACGTATTCACACACCGTCACTATCCATCGCGGATCCGTGGCGGCCACACGTACGTCGAGATCCGGGCCGCAGGGCACGAGGTACAGTCACGGGGAGACGGCTATAACTTCCTGCTCTCGCTGGGCGACTCGTTCGCCCGCAACCCGCAGGAAGAGGCCTACTACGGCAACGAGGAGATCAAACCCCTGTCCGAGAACCTGGACGACCTCCGGGAGGGCGGGATCATCGTCTACGACGAGGGTCTCATCAGCGAGGAGGACGTCGCGGACCTCGATCTGGAGGAGCGTGCCGAGGAGAACAACTGGCACGTGTTCCCGATGGATCTGCGCGGCCTCGCGAAGGAACACGGCCGCGAAGTCATGCGCAACACCGCCGGCGTGGGAGTGACGGCGGCCCTGCTCGATATGGAACTCGATCACATCGAGGACCTGATGTCCGACGCCATGTCGGGCGACGTCCTCGAGTCGAACCTCGAGATCCTCCACGAGGCCTACGAGACGACGAAAGCGGAGTACGAGTTCGAGCACGACCTGCGAGCGCCCGAGGGCTCTCACGAGACCGAGCAGGCGCTGCTGTCCGGCTCGAACGCGATCGCCTACGGCGCGATCGACGGCGGCTGCCGGTTCATCTCCGGCTACCCGATGACGCCGTGGACGGACGTCTTCACGATCCTCACGCAGAACTTCCCCGACATCGGGGGCGTCTCCGAACAGGTCGAAGACGAGATCGCCGCCGCCGCGCTCGCCGTCGGCGCGAGCCACGCCGGCGTGAAGGCCATGTCCGGCTCCTCCGGGGGTGGGTTCGCGCTGATGAGCGAACCGCTCGGCCTCGCGGAGATGACCGAGACGCCGCTCGTCCTCGTCGAGTCGATGCGGGCCGGTCCCTCGACCGGGATGCCCACCAAGCCCGAGCAGGGCGACCTCGAGTTCGTCCTCTACACGAGCCAGGGCGACTCCTCGCGGGTCGTCTTCGCGCCGGGGAACATCGAGGAGGCCTACGAGCAGACCCGACTCGCGTTCGACATCGCCTGGGAGTACCAGATTCCGACGATCATCATCTACGACCAGAAGCTCTCCGGCGAGAACACCAACGTCGACGTCGAGTTCTTCGACCGCGAGCCCGAACCGGGACTCGGCGCGACGCTGACCGAGGAGGAACTGAAGGAGGCCGCCCACGACGCCTCCGGCAAGTTCGAACGCTTCGGTTACGACGACAACGAGAAGAACGTCAGCAAGCGATCGCTGCCCGGCCAGAAGGGCGGGCGCTACCTCGCGACGGGGAACGAACACTCGCCCGTCGGGCACATCAGCGAAGATCCGGACAACCGGGTCTACCAGATGACCCGGCGCATCGAGAAACTCGACTCCATCCGCGAGGAACTCGACGAGGAACGGCCCTCGAACCAGACGTACTTCGGCGAGGAGGACGCCGAGTACGGAATCATCACGTGGGGGTCGAGCCAGGGCGCCGTCGTCGAAGCCGTCCAGCGGCTCAACGAGAGCGGTCACTCGGTAAAGGGGCTCAGCGTCTCCGACATGATGCCGTTCGCCGAACAGGAAGTGACGGAGTTCCTCGAGAGCGTCGACGAGGCGATGGTCGTCGAGATGAACGCGACCGCCCAGTTCCGCGGGCTCATCCAGAAGGAACTCGGCCGCTTCGGCGACAAGATGACGAGCCTGCTCAAGTACAACGGCAACCCCTTCGAACCCGCGGAGATCGTCGAGGGCTACGAGGTCAACCTCGCGGACGAGGATCGCGAGCCGACCGCCCAGGTCCGAATCGAACCCGCTGCAGGTGACTGACCATGAGTGCATTCAACGCAATCGGTGAAGAACGAGAGATCGACCGGGACGAGTTCACGCCCGGTGTCGAACCGCAGCCGACCTGGTGTCCGGGCTGTGGCGACTTCGGCGTCCTGAAGTCGCTGAAGCAGGCCCTGCCCGAAGTCGGCAAGACCCCCGAGGAGGTCCTGACCGTCACCGGGATCGGCTGTTCCGGCAAGCTGAACAGCTACCTCGACACGTACGGCTTCCACACGATCCACGGCCGATCGCTCCCGGTCGCCCGCGCGGCCAAACTCGCCAACCCCGAACTCGAGGTCATCGCCGCGGGCGGGGACGGCGACGGCTACGGGATCGGCGGTAACCACTGGATCCACACGGCCCGCGAGAACCACGACATCACCTACATCGTGTTCAACAACGAGATCTTCGGCCTGACGAAGGGCCAGACCTCGCCCACCAGTCCGAAGGGCCACAAGTCCAAGACCCAGCCCTCGGGCAGCGCGAAGACGCCGCTTCGGCCGCTGTCGATGTCGCTGAACGCCGGCGCGAGCTACATCGCCCGCACGGCCGCCGTCAACCCCAACCAGGCCAAGGAGATCATCGCGGAAGCGATCGAGCACGACGGCTTCGCCCACGTCGACTTCCTGACCCAGTGTCCCACCTGGAACAAGGACGCCCGCCAGTACGTCCCCTACATCGACGTCCAGGAGTCCGACGACTACGACTTCGACGTCACCGACCGCCGCGAGGCGGCCGAGATGATGTACGAGACCGAGGACGTCCTCAACGAGGGCACCGTCCTCACGGGCCGGTACTACGTCGACGAGGACCGTCCGTCCTACCAGGAGGAGAAGCGAGCCGTCGGCGAACTGCCCGACCAGCCGGTCGCCGAACGCTACTTCGACGACGACGCCGAGTGGGAACGGAGCTACGACCTGCTCGATCGACACACATGACATCCTCCTCGGCGTAAACGCCGAGGTTTCCCGATCGTTGGGATATTATGGTTTGCAGTCGACGACCTGTTCTCTCGGTGTGAACCGGCCGCTCTCGCGATCGAACAGGTGGACTGCTGGCTGTGCCATCCAGCCGGTACTCCTATCCGCGGACGAATCGCCCGTCGGACTTGGAGGTACTTTCGCGTCCTCGAGTTTGCATCGAATGTTTTCGGCTCCGTTAACGTCGGCGTTGGCGACGGTATCACACTCCTCACAGACGTACAGGCCGCGTTCGACGCGCTGGCCGCCGTCCTTGCGGCCACAACACGCACACGTCTTCGAGGTGTTTCGTTCGTCGACCGTCTCGACGGTAATTCCGCGTTCTTCGCCCTTGTACTCGAGTATAGTGATGAACCGGTCGAACGCCCACCGGTGGAGTGACTGGTTGCCTTTCGACCCCCAGTCTTTTGTCTCGCCGTTCTCATCGTCACGGATACCAGAGAGGTCGCCGACGGCGATCGTGCCGACGCCACGGCGGGCACACTCCTCGATGATCGTTTTCGAGAGCGTGTGTAAGAAGTGCGTTCGCCGGTTCGACCATTTTCGGTCGAGTCGGCGAGCTTCGTTCGACCTCGAGTCGTCACACTTCGCACGTTCCTTGGCGAAGTAATACTCGTTCTCTTTGAGTGCCCCGCCTGGATAGAGAACGGCCTCGTCGCCGTAAGAGACGGCGGCGATATTGCTAATCCCGAGGTCGATGCCGGCGGTTCGGTCACCGGGTGAATCGACGTCCTCGAGTTCGACGCCACAGATGAGGTGCAGTTCCCACTCGTCTCTCGCGTCGTTCCAGACGGCGCGCACCTGTTGGACGTTCTCAACGGTCGCGTCCGGGTCGGGTTCGTATTCGCAGAGAAGGAAGTCCGACCAGTGCTCTTTGAGGTTACGGCCTTTCGAGAGGCGAACGCGATTGTGTTTCGCGTCGTGTTTGAAGCCGTCCTCTTTGAACGTGACCGTCGAACGCGGGTGCTCGTCGCCACGCTTGCGGTAGCCGGGCGGATTCGCGTTCTCGTTACCGTTCTGTCGCTTTGCGTACCACCCACGGAACGCCTCAGCGAGTTCTTGGATAACTCGCTGACTCGACTGTGCATTGAGGTCGGCGTAGCGTTCGTGGTTCTTGAGGTACGCGGACAGCTCGGCATGGCCTGGAATGTGGCCGGTTTCGTGCCAGATGCGATCGGCCGTCCACCGGGCGACGTTCCAGAGTCTCGAGGCGGCGAACCCGAGCGAATTCAGGTCCTCGCACACCTGTCGGTGGTTGCGAATGGTCGCAACGTAGGTGCGAGTGGCCTGTTTCGCCATACGTAGCCTATTGTGCTGTGGTGATATAAAGACAATCCAACCGGAGTGAAAGTGAACAGAGTAGTGGATATCCGGCCGGCCGGCTCACGTGGACAGGTTCCCAAGTGACGCGATTGACGCCCGCCGTGAACGGCGGGAGTCTCTCGCTGTTGAAGGTAGAACCGATCGTCGACCACTCCACGACGTAGCTAATCACGGATTTTCGGTATCCGTTTTTACCGGACGCATCGAATCGCTCGTCAGCGATCGCGTTCTCGGCTCGCCGACACGGCGAGTGCGAACGATCGAACCGGTCACGTCTCCCGGTGAAGTCAACTGCTCTCCTCGTCCGGGCTGTACCCCCACCCCTGTGCGAACCGTTTGGTGAGCGAACTCAGGACGAGCAGGGAGACGAGCATCCCGCCGAACAGCCTCGACGAATAGCCGTACAGTGCCTGGTGGACGCCGAACCCGGTCACGATCACGCCCATGAGGACCGCCGTCGTTCCGGCCCGGCGGGAGACGTACTCGGGGTCGACGTCGTCGTCGTAGTGCACGTGGAGGTCCGCGCGGCCGCCGAACGCGATCAGCACGGCCGGAACGAGGATGACGAGGCCACAGAGAACCCAGAAGCCACCCAGCAGGAGGTTCACGTCGACCATCGTCGGCTGTCGGCGAGGCGGGCGAATAAAGCCGGCGATCGGCCGCGAGCCGGCCGCTTCGGTCAGGGAATCCAACGTTTTCGTATACAAAAGATATTTTCCCGCCGGAGCAAAACTGTATACCATGAGTACCCAGGCGACGGAAGATCGCATCCTCGAAGTGTTAGAAGAGGATGCCCAGGCCTCCTACGCGGAGATCGCGGACCGGGCGAACGTCTCGAAACCGACGGTCCGGAAGTACATCAACCAGCTCGAAGACGAGGGCGTCATCGTCGGCTATTCGGCCGACGTCGACCCGAAGAAGCTCTCGAGCAAGACCATCGCGCTCGTCGGGATCGACGTCGCGAGCGAACGCTACGTCGAGGCGACGAAGGCGCTGAAGGATCTGGACGAGATCGAGGCGCTGTACAGTTCCAGCGGCGACCACATGCTGATGGCCGAGGTGCGCGCGGCCGACGGCGACGAGGTCGGCGACATCATCGCCGACGAACTGCTCGAGATCGACGGCGTCACGGCGGCCCACCCGTCGTTCCTGCAGGAACGCCTGAAGTGAGGAACCGGCGATCGACGTCGCCCGGCGCGTGGGTCGACGCGGTCGGCCGTCGCGACCGATCGGACGAACCGGCGTTCGCGACGGACGGTCACACCGCTCGACGTATGGAGGCCCCGTTGTTTTGCCGATCGACGCCGTAGGGGCAGATATGCCGTCGTACGAACGCGAGACGACCGTCCAGGCGCCGCTCGAGGACGTGTGGGAGTTTCACTCCCGGGTGAACGGCCTCGAAGCAGTGACGCCGGCGTGGATGGGACTGCGCGTCGAGCGGGTGATCGGCCCGGACGGCGAGCCGGATCCCGAACTGCTCGAGGCAGGGAGCGAAATCGACCTCTCGATGCGTCCGTTCGGCGTCGGGCCGCGCCAGCACTGGACCTCGATCATCACGGAGCGCGAGCGAACGGACGGGTCGGCGTACTTCCGCGACGAGATGGTTCACGGCCCGTTCGGTCGGTGGGTCCACACCCACTCGTTCTACGCCGCCGGCGAGGAGACGGTGGTGCGCGACCACGTCGACTACGAACTGCCCCTCGTCCAGCGGCTCGGCGGTCTCGCCGACGCGACCGCGCCGTTCTCGCAGGCCGGATTCGAGGCGATGTTCCGCAACCGCCACCGCGCGACGAAGGCCCACTTCGAGTAGCGAGCGATCGTCTCGCTCGGCCGCCGCGTTCGACGATCGGACCACGCGCGTTTTGCCGGCGTACCCGCAATAGGCAGGTATATGAACGGATACGTGAGTCGATCGACTTCCCGCCGTCGATTCCTGGGCGTCGTCGGGACCGGCGTCCCCGTCGGCGTCACCGGCTGTCTCGGCGGGACCGGCGACGACGGTAACGACGACGGTGACGGCGAACACCAGTACGCAACGGACGTCGAGCACCCCGGCGACGAACCCCTCGAATTTACCGGCGAGTACGTCTGCCCGGTCTGTAACATGATCCCGGCTGACTACCCGACGTGGCGGTGCCAGCTCGCCCACGAGGACGGCCAGGGGGCGCTGTTCGACACGCCGGGCTGTCTGTTCGCGTACTACGCCGCGCCCCCGACGGACGCGGAAATCACCGCGGCGTGGGTTACCGACTTCGAAAGCGAGGCCCTCGTCGACGGCTTCGAGGCATCGTACGTGCTCGTTACGGACGACGCTGCGGTCCCCGAGGAGACGATGGGGATCAATCCGCGCCCGTTCGAGAACCGCGAGGACGCCGTCGCCTACCTCGACGAGTGGGACGCCGAGGACCTGACCGAGGACGACGTCGTCGAACTGACCGACGTCGATCGGGAGATCGCCGCGATCTATCGGGGGAACCGGCTTCCCGACGAGTAGGCAGCAGAAATTCGTCGCGGTGGACCGATCGCCTCAGCCGCGGCGGTGGATCCAGATCACGCCGGTCAGGACGAGCGCGCCGCCGGCGACGGTGCTGGCCGTGATCGGCTCGGCCAGCACGACGGCACCGAGGACGACGGCGACGGCGGGTTCGGCGGTGCTGACGACGCTCGCCCGGCTCGCACCGATTCGCCGCAGGCCGGCGTACAGCGCGAGGATGGGGCCGACGGTCCCGACCACGCCGAGTCCGAGCAAGACCCCCCACGCGGTCGTCGCCGTCGCCGCCGGGAGCGTCACCGCGCCGGTCGCGATGCCGTACAGCCCGAAGACGGTTCCCGCGGCGGGAAGCACGTACGCCGTGAGCACCTCCGGGTCGGCCGACTCGAGGACCCGTTCGCTCCCCATCACGTAGCCGGCGTAGGCGAGCGCCGAGCCGAGCATGATGAGGACGCCCCTGGGATCGGCACCGGCGGGGTCCGCCCCGACGATCAGGACGACGCCCCCGAGCGCGAGCGCGAGCGCCACCACCAGCGATCGGCTGATCCGGCCGGGGTTCGTGACCAGCGTCGCACCGACGACGAACGCGGGGAACGTGTAGAGGACGATCGCGACCAGGCCGGCGGTCATGTACTCGAGCGCCCAGAAGTAGAACCCGCTCATCGCACCGTACCCACAGACGCCGAGGAGGACGGCCCAGCCGAGCGTCCGGCCCCGGAGCAGGCTGGCCCGACCGCGCAGTGCCAGCAGGGCCCAGAGGACGAGCGTCGCGGTCGCGAACCGGAACCCCAGCACCGTCGGGATCGACAGGCCGACGTCGCTCGCGATCGTCCCGAAGATGCCCACGGTCCCGAAGCCCGTCGCGGCGACGAGCACGTACGCGATTCCCGTGGCCTCCTCGTCCATACGAACTGGCTGTCGTTCTGTGGCAAAGTCCCGGCGGTTTCCGGTCGACGTGTCGCGTTTCGCAACGTGTTTGAGGTGTCGGATATTCGAGGGGGACGTGAACCGATCGGACCTCGAGGTGACGCCGGTCGCCGCGCTGGCGTTCGCGGTGTTCGCCGCCAGCACCAGCGCGATTCTCGTCCGGTGGAGTACGGCCCCGAGTTCGATCGCGGCGTTCTACCGGGTGCTGTTCACGACGACGTTGGTCGCGCCGATCGCACTCCTGTCCTATCGCGAGGAGTTCGGGCGGCTCTCGTGGACCGATCTCGGCTTCGCGATCGTCGCCGGCGTCGCGCTCGCGGTCCACTTCGCGGCCTGGTTCGAGAGCCTGAACCACACGAGCGTCGCCGCCAGCGTGACCCTCGTCCAGACCCAGCCGATCTTCGTCGCGCTCGGCGCGGCGCTGGTGCTGGGCGAGCGCGTCAACCGCGAGACGGTCGTCGGCATCGCGATCGCGATCGTCGGTGCGGCGGCGATGTCGTTCGGCGACGCCGGCGAGGCGCCGATCTCGGACACGACGCTGTACGGGAACTCGCTCGCCCTGCTGGGGGCGATCACCGTCGCGGGCTACGTCCTCGCCGGCCGATCGATCCGTCAGCGGGTCTCGCTGTTCCCGTACGTAACCGTCGTCTACACCGCCTGTGCGCTGACGCTCGGGCTCCTGGTGGGCGCGCAGGGCCACGCCTACCTCGCCTATCCGCCCCGCGAGTGGCTCCTCTTTCTCGGGATGGCGATCGGCCCGGGTATCCTCGGTCACACGATCGTCAACTGGGTCCTGAAACACCTCGAGTCGGTCGTGGTGAGCGTCGGCTGGCTCGGCGAACCCGTCGGCGCGACGCTTCTCGCGCTCGTCCTGCTCGCCGAGGTGCCCGACGCGATCACGATCGCGGGCGGGGCGATCGTCCTCGCGGGAATCTACGTGACGACGATCGAGCGGGAGCGACGACGCGGGCCGGAGGACGCGCCAGCAACGGACGACTGACGACCAGCAGTCCGTGGCCAGTCCTCACTCGTCGACGTAGGTCGGCCGTTCCGCGTACGCGATCGGATCCCGAACGCCGACGTTCTGGAACGCCTGGAGCCGGAAGGCGCAGGCGTCGCAGGTGCCACACGCCGGTTCGTTCTCGCGGTAGCAACTCCACGTGTGTTCGTACGGGACCCCGAGGTCCACGCCGTGACGGGCGATGTCCGTTTTCGACCAGTCGACGAACGGGGCCTCGATCGCGATCTCGGTCTCGGGTTTCGTTCCGACGTCGACCACCTGCTCGAAGGCCTCGAAGAACTCGGGGCGGCAGTCGGGATACCCCGAGAAGTCCTCGCTGTGGGCACCGATGAAGACGGCCCCGCAGTCGTTCGCCTCGGCGTAGGAGACGGCCATCGCGAGCAGGTTCGCGTTCCGGAACGGGACGTAAGAGGTGGGGATCTCCTCGCTCTCCATGTCGGCGTCCGCGACTGCCATCTCGTCGTCGGTGAGGCTCGAGGCCCCGATCGCCGAGAGGTGGCCGGTCTCGATCCGCAGGAAGTCCGCGGCGTCTACGTCGTCCGCGAGGCGGCGAGCACACTCGAGTTCGCGATCCTCGGTGCGCTGGCCGTAGGAGGTGTGCAGGGCGTAGATCTCACACCCGCGGTCGCGGGCCTCGTAGGCGGCGGTGGCGCTGTCCATGCCGCCCGAGAGGAGGACGACGGCGCGGTCGGCGGGCGATTCGTCGGTCGTGGCGTCGGTGTCTGCGGTCATCGTGAGGTCGAGGGCTCGGTCGTCGGTGCGATCGTCAGTACGATCGTCGGCAGGCGGTTACGTCTCGGGCGCGTCGTTCCAGAGGTCGACGTGGAGGCGCGGGGTGTACCGGAACCCGTGTTCCATCGCGAGGTCGGCGACACGGGTGCGCGTCTCCGCGAGTCGTTCCCGGGTCGCGCCCTCGGGCATCAGGAGCACGTCGTCGTCGCGGATCGGGACGGCCGCGGCGTCGCGAAGGTCGGCGAGCACCTCGCGGATCTCGGGCATGTCGTCCGCGTCGCTCACGACGAACTTCAGCTGGAACTCGTACGCGTCGACGAGTCCCGCCAGCGCGTCGAGATCGATTCGATCGCGCTCGTGGCGCTCCGCCCAGGGTCCCGCGTCGGCGCCGTCCGGGGCGCGATCGGGCGTCGGGGTACTGCTCGCGAGTTTCGGGCTGACGGAGGCGAGATCGATCGGCGCGTCCCGGACGATCGTCCCGTTCGTCTCGACGGTGGTGTGATAGCCCCGGTCGTCGAGCGCCTCGAGCAGCGCCACGCTCGCGTCGTGGATCATCGGCTCCCCGCCCGTGAGGACGACGTGGTCGGCCGCGTCGTACGATTCGACCTCGGCGACGATGTCGTCGACGTCGAGCCAGGCGTGAGTCGGTTCCCAGGAGGTGTGATAGGAGTCACAGAACCAGCACCGGAGGTTACAGCCGCTCGTGCGGACGAACACCGAGGGAACGCCGGCGAGCCGTCCCTCTCCCTGCAGCGAGTAGAACAGTTCGTTGATCGGGAGGGCGTCGGTCGCGTCGTCCGGCCGATCGCCGGGAGCGACGCTCGCGTCGCCCGGGTCGGCCGAGTCGGAGACGGGCATCTCAGAACTGCCCCCCGCCGCAGAGTTCGCTGGTCTCGTTGACCTGGACGGCGGCGTCGGTGACGGTGTCCGGGAGCGCAGCCGCCAGTTTCTCCTCGAGGAGGACGCTCATCACCTCCGCCGTCGGCGGATGGTCGAGGACGACGACGGCGTCGCTGTCGCCGGCCGCCTCGAACGCCTCGACGAGCGGGTCCCCCGCCTCGAGGAGAAACCTGTGATCCCACTCTTCGATTACCTCGGTAATATCGCCCTTGTCGGCGACCCACCCCTCCGCGGTGAGTTCGCCGGCCAGGGTGACGCTCACCTCGTAGTTGTGCCCGTGCGGGCGCGAGCACTTCCCGTCGTGGTGCAGGATCCGATGCCCGGTGCTGATCCTGATCGGCCGATCGCGACCCACGTGGAGCACTCGCCGCGTGCCAACGACGCCGTCGGCGGCCTCGCCGTCGATAGAATCGTCCGCGTCGACGCCATCAATCATACTCCAGTATTCTCGAGAGAGTACTTAACTCTGGCCGATCGCCGGTCGACGTGTCGCGTGTCGGAATCGCTTTTGGGACGACCCGATGAGCGGACGACTGGAAAATCGGGATCCGGGACACGAGCCCGTCTCACGGGCCCGCCACCACGTCCGGAGATCGATTCGGACGCTGACGCCGGCTCAATCCTCGAGTTGGTCCTGGAGCCTGTTTTTGGCCTCCGTACGGCGCTTGCGCGAGAACTCGGGCTGGTCGTTCGAGAAGTCGATCTCGATCTCGTCGACCGTTCGCCGGTAGATGTTCGTCCGTCGTCCCTCCTCGGAGAGCTGTCGCCCCTCGCAGGTCAACAGCCCCGCGTCGACGAGTTCCTCGATCCGCCGATAGCAGGTCGCGATCGGGATCTCGATGTCGTCGCTCAGTGCCTGTGCTGACTTCGGGGTCCCGGCTGCACAGAGGATCTCCGCGCTGTACTTGCTTCCCAGTGCCGAGAGGATCGCCCCCGATTCCGGCTCGTCTCCTGTCGTCCCGCCACGTGACATCGGTTCACAGTTTCTAATTATCAGAATTGAATCTTGCGGTTATCATGAGTGTCCGTTTATGTGGTGTTTCTGGGATGGGCGACGAGACCTGTAGTCGGACCGGCGGGACGAGAACCATTTGACGCGGCGGTTCGAAGGCTTCGGTATGAACGTCGCGGTCGTCACGGTCGGAGACGAACTGCTCGCGGGACGAACGACGGACACGAACGCCACGTGGCTCTGTGAACGGTTCGCCGAGCGGGGCGTCGGCGTCGAGCGCGTCACGACGGTCCCGGATCGAGTCGCGGACATCGCCCGAGTCGTCAACGAGTACCGCGCGGCGTACGAAGCGGTCGTCGTGACCGGTGGGCTCGGCCCGACGCACGACGACGTGACCATGGAGGGCGTCGCCGCGGCCCTCGGCCGCGACCTCGAGGAACACGAGGCGGCCCTCGCGTGGCTCGAGGAAGACGGCTACTCGCGGGCCGACCTGACGGAGGGAACGACGGAGTTGCCGGCGGGAGCGCGGGCGCTCCACAACGAGGCGGGGGTCGCGCCCGGCGCGGTCCTCGAGGGGGTCTACGTCCTTCCCGGCGTGCCAGACGAGATGAAAACGATGTTCGAGACGATCGCGCCGGAGTTTACGGGCGATCCGACCTACCGGGAGGAAGTCGTCGCGGCCGAACCCGAGAGCGCACTCCTCGATCGGATCGCGCTGTTACGCCAGGAGTTCGACGTCTCCGTCGGGAGCTATCCCGGCGAGTCGGTCCGGATCGCGATCGAGAGCACGGACGAGGCGACCGTCGCGGCGGCTGCGGCGTGGCTTCGCGATCGGGTCGAGTCCCCCTGACGACTGGCTCCGAGCGCGGCCCGGCGCTCGTCATCCGTACAGCGACCGTCTCATACGGTTTACTGTGAGTTATTTCCGGCGCAACCGCGATCCGGGCGGCGGTTGTGCCGGTAAATCGGTACAGCAATCCGTCTCAGCGGTAGAGGTAGATCAGCCAGACGACGGTGACCAGGAGGCCGAGGAGCAACACTCCCCAGCCGACGATACCGATTGGTAGCGGCGACTCCGATGCGAGCGGCAAGACCAGTTCGTTCATACCCGCCGGTCGGTCCCGTGCCCTCTTAATATTTCAGATCCCGGACGGGCGGCTGCGAGCGGCGGTCGGGAACCGTCGTCCGGACAGACCACACACCTCTTTGCGTCGGCCCACTATCTCCCGCGCATGAAGTCTCTCGGCGTCGTCGTCAACCCGATCGCGGGGATGGGTGGTCGGGTCGGGCTGAAGGGAACCGACGGGAACGTCGCGGAGGCGCGCCGCCGGGGTGCCGAACCGCGCGCGCCCGATCGGGCGCGGACCGCGCTGTCGGCGCTCCATCGCCGCCGGCCGGACTGCACCGTCTACACGGCCGCGGCCGTGATGGGCGAGTACGCGGCTCGCGAGGCGGGCTACGAGCCCGAAGTGGTGTACGATCCACGGGAGGGGAACGGTGACGGGAACCCGGAGAGTGCGTCGGACGATGACGGGGGCCCGGCGGCCGAACCGGACGGTGCCACGGACGCGGTCGATCCCGCCGATCCCGGGACGACGGCCGCGGACACCCGCGCGGCGGTGCGGGCGTTTCTCGATCGCGACGTCGATCTGGTCCTGTTCGTCGGCGGCGACGGGACGGCGGTCGACGTGGCCGAAGTGCTCGAAGCGGACGGCGCCGAGACCCCGATGCTCGGGGTTCCCGCGGGCGTCAAGATCTACTCGTCGGTGTTCGGCGTCACCCCGGCGGACGCGGGACGGATCGCCGCCGAGTTCGATCGGATCGCCGATCGAGAGGTCAACGACATCGACGAGG
This sequence comes from Halosolutus amylolyticus, assembly GCF_023566055.1. Taxonomy (NCBI): domain Archaea; kingdom Methanobacteriati; phylum Methanobacteriota; class Halobacteria; order Halobacteriales; family Natrialbaceae; genus Halosolutus; species Halosolutus amylolyticus. Next base: position 404,829 of record NZ_JALIQP010000003.1, read on the forward strand.
ACGCCTACCGGGAGGGCGAGGTCCGGTCGGAACTGAGAGCGATCGTGCCGGTTCCCGTGGCGCCCGACGTCCAGTCCGGCAAACAGGTCGCGAGCGGGAGCGTCGACTCGCTGGCGGCCGGCTTCGCCCGCGAGGTCGAGTCCGATCGAACCTACGTCTTCGGCCCCGGAAGCACCGTCGGGGCGATCGAGTCCGAACTGGGGATCGACCCCTCCCCGCTCGGCGTCGACGTCTGGCGCGACGGCGACGTGCTCGCACGCGACGCCTCCGAGTCCGAGATTCTCGACGTCCTCGAATCCCCGGCGACGATCGTCGTCTCCCCGATCGGCGGACAGGGCTTCATTTTCGGCCGCGGGAACCACCAGATTTCCCCGGCCGTCATCGATCGGGCCGACGAGATCGAGGTCGTCGCGTCCGGAACCAAACTCGACGGGATCGGCGCGCTCCGGGTCGACACCGACGACGAGGACGTCGACGACGCGCTACGGGGCTGGCAACAGGTCCGGACGGGACGGTTCACGACCCGACTGGTGAAGGTCGTCTGACGGCGATCGAGGGGGGTCGTTCCGGGGCTGTATAAGGTGTACCCGGATGCAGGTCCTGAAACTAACCATATAACTACGCGACTCCGATATAATGGCCATATAGTCAAGATTAAGGTCGGGTCGCGCCTACCGAGCGATATGGAAACGCGGAAAGTGCAACGGCTGGGTCCGTCGACGCTGGCGATGACCCTCCCTGCCGAGTGGGCCTCCGAACACGACGTCGAAAAAGGCGACGAGGTGTCGCTCCGTACCAGCGGCAAGGGCACACTGACGGTGATGCCCGAGTCCGCGAGTTCGGAGGAGACGGAGGCGATTATCCATTCGGACGACCTCGACGCCACCGCGGTCGAGCGCGCGATCGTCGCCCAGTACGTGCTCGGTCGCCGGGTCATCCGCATCGAGTGTGAAGACGGGGCGCTCGAGTCGGAGACGATCAACGCGGTCTACCAGGCCGAGACCCAGTTGATGGGGCTGGGCGTCATCGAGGAGACCCCCGAGAGCATCTCGATCCGATGTTCGGTCGATCCGGAGGACTTCACGCTCGACAACCTGCTCGAACGGCTCGAGCGAACCGGCCAGACGATGCGAAGCGAGGCGATCAAGGCCCTCGCCCACGGCAACCCGGATCTCGCACAGCGCGCGTTGAACCGCGAACGACAGGCCAACAAGATCTTCGTGCTCCTCCTGCGGCTGATCTTCACCGCCTACCAGAACCCGAACCTCGCCCGCGCGATCGGCCTGAACAGCGGCTTCCCGCTCATCGGCTACCGATCGATCGCGAAGAACCTGGAACTCACCGCCGACAACGCCGAAGACATCGCGGACATCGTGATCGAGACCCCGGGCCACAGCCTCAACATCGACAGTTCGGTGATGCGCGAGATCCGGGAACTCAACGACCTGGTCGACGAGATCACCTCGCGAGCGGTCGAGGCGGCCGTCGAACGCGATTACGACAAGTCCAACGAGGTCCGGGAACTGTTCCACGAGATCTCGAACCGGGAACAGGAGATCCTCTCGGAACTGCCGGAGATGTCCAACGAGGACCTGTTGCGCGTCCGCGAAGTGCTCGTCAGCCTCCAGCAGACCGCACAGTACGCGATGCGAAACGCGGAAATCTCGGCGAACCTCGCGCTGAACGAGGAGTCCGAGTACACGACGATCAACTGACCGATCGCGCTCGGCCGTCGCGACGACGGGGGATCGGTGTGCCGCCGTCGATCCTGGGCCGTCGGTTCCGGCCCCGGCCGGTCCGACGCGGGCCGGGAAATGGATGCAATTAAGAAACCCTGTCAGAAACTCCCGATCATGGCTACGCAATCGGAGACGACGACGGACAAGGGTGTCGGGCTGACACTCGCGCTCAGTGTGCTCGCGGTCATCGGGGCAGTGCTGATGATCGTCGGCGCGCCCGACATCGAGGCGGCCTGGGGGTTTGCCGCAGCCGTGCTCTTCAGTTCGCTCGCGGTCGTCGCGATTCACCTGTACTGGGACTAGTTCGCGCGAATCGTCGAACTGACGCTCGCGGTGTCGGTCGGGTCCGATCGGCAGGCGATCCCCACGCCCTGTGATTCGCTACCGGACCTCGAACCCGTTTTCGCGGCGCGGGTCGGCCGTTAAAAGTTAAGACTGGCGGCGACCTAGTACCCGGTGACGATGACCGACTACTCCGACGAAGAGCAGCGGATTCTCTCGTATCTCCGCGAGAGCGCCGCCCGCGGAGAGCAGTACTTCCGGGCGAAGAACATCGCGGAAGCGATCGGACTCTCGTCGAAGCAGGTAGGGGCGCGGCTGCCACACCTCGCGGAGAAATCGGACGAGGTCGACATCGAGAAGTGGGGCCGGGCCCGCTCGACGACCTGGCGCGTCACCATCAGCTGACCCGGCCGCTTGCGGAACGGTTCACGATCGGGGTTCCCGCCCGATCGGTTCCCGCCCGATCGACGCCGAGCGATCGGCCCATCCGGTCGGTCCACGGCCTTTTTATCGGTCACACTCCCAGGTAGTAGCATGACTGTACGGGTCGATCGCTCGTTCGAGGTGTCGGCGTCGCCCGAGCGGGTCTGGGAGTTCATTTCGGATCCGGAAAATCGCGCCCGGGCGATCAGCGTCGTCACCGATTACAGCGTCAGGGACGAGCAGGGCCACGAGGCGACGTGGCACGTCGAGTTACCGATCCCGCTCGTCCGGCGGACGGTCGCCGTGGACACGGAGGACGTCGTCCGCCGACCACCTGAGTACGTCGAATTCGTCGGTCGCTCCAAGGTAATGACCGTGACGGGCGAACACGAAATCGTCGACACCGACGGCGGCACCCGGCTCGACAACCGGTTCGTCGTCGACGGCAAACTCCCCGGCGTCGAGAAGTTCTTCAAACGTAACCTGGACGGCGAACTGGACAACCTGCGTCGCGCGCTCGAACGCGATCTCGAGACCCACCGATGACCGCCGATCCCACACCGTCGTCCGACGGCACGACCACGACGCTCGCGCTCGCACAGCTCGACATCGAACCCGGGCGGGTCGACGCCAACGTCGATCGCGCCCTCGACGCCGTCTCGCGGGCGGCGGCCCGCGGCGCGGACCTCGTCGCCCTGCCGGAACTGTTCAACGTCGGCTACTTCGCGTTCGATCGCTACGACCGGTACTCGGAGCCGTTCGAGGGGGAAACGTTCACCCGGCTCCGCGAGGCGGCCGCCGACCACGGGATCGCGGTCCTCGCCGGATCGATCGTCGAGGATCTCGCGGCCACCGAGTCCGTCGCCACGCCGGCCGACGCGGGGCTGGCGAACACCGCCGCGCTGTTCGACGCCGACGGGGAGCGTCGGCTCGTCTACCGGAAACACCACCTGTTCGGCTACGATTCGGCGGAGTCGGACCTGCTCGTCCCCGGCGAACGGATCGAGACCGCGTCGATCGGGCCGTTCACCGTCGGCGTGACGACCTGTTACGACCTGCGGTTCCCGGAACTCTACCGGCGGCTGGTCGACGCCGGTGCCGACCTCGTGCTCGTCCCCAGTGCGTGGCCGTACCCGCGTATCGAACACTGGCAGACCCTCTCCCGGGCCCGGGCGATCGAGAACCAGTGTTTCCTCGCGACGATCAACGGGAGCGGCGCGTTCGAGGACGCAACGCTGCTCGGCCGGTCGACCGTCTACGACCCCTGGGGCGTCCCGCTCGCCTCGAGCGGCGACGATCCGGCGCTCGTGCTCGCGGACGTCGATCCCGGCGCGGTCGCGTCGGTTCGCGAGGAGTTCCCGGCGCTTCGGGATCGGCGGCTTTGACGGGAGTCCCGACGCGTCGCGATCGGTTCCGTCGTCTCACGTCGAGGAACCGGCTGGTTTGCACCCGATCGCTGACTTTTTACGCCTCCCGTCCCTCGGCTACGGTGCCGGCATAGACGCTTTTCACGTCTCACCGGCATTGCGTCGCTCCGGCTCGTCGCACCGCTCGTTCCCGGGAACGAGCACGCCCGTCTCCTCGTCCACACCTTTCGCCACCCTCGTTTCCCATCTCCGCGCCCGTCCCGTTCCTATCGCCGCCGAGAGCCGTCGCCGTGCACCGATCGCTACCCTCGTCAGCGGGCAGATGGTTCCATGACGGGATCGGTGCGGCGGCGATCGATCGCCCACACGAGCACGGCACCGCAGCCGGCCACGAGGGCGGGCCAGCGATCGCTACTCAGGTAGAGTCCGCCGGCCGGCGGCCGGTAGTCGGTGAACGGCCAGAAAACGCCGTAGGCGACGCCGGTGGGCGTCAGGAGGAGGATATCGAGGAGGTGATGGGAGAGAGCACCGATCGCGAACAGCGCGATCGCCTGCTTGCGGTAGGCGGGAGCCACGAGGAGCGAGCCGAGTCCGGCGACGAGCACGGTGCCAGCCAGGGTGTGAAGCGGCGACCAGGAAAACGGTACGCCGAGCAGCCACGCGACCAGTCCGTCCGGGAGGAGCAGCTGGATCTTCACGAAGTCCGGCGACAGCGCCCCGACCATGACCAGCGTGACGTGGGCCGGGCGAAGCGACTCGTACCGGACGGACAGCAGCGTGCCGACGACGTAGCCGACCAGGACGTGGGTGAGCAGGTCAGGCACGACGCTCACCCCCGTCACCGCGAGCGGACTCCCGCGAAGCCTGCGGCGCGGCCGACTCGCCTCGCGGCACGAACGCGAGCGTCCCTCGATCGAAGCGCCAGTCCCGCAGACAGCGGCTGGCGACCCAGAGGCCACCCACGAGCGAGACGACGAGCATGTAGCGCGTCTCGGACGACGCCCGGGTCGTCGTGCGCTCGACGACGAGCGTCGAGTCGTCCTCGAGCGTGCCGAAGGCGGTCACCCGATCGCCCTCCGCGAGCGGGCCGTCGGCGTTCTGGAGCCGATCGTTCGCCCCGACGAGGGTGAAGCGCCCGTAGCCGCTGGCACGCGTCGCGATCACCACGGGATCGGTGTCGACGACGAAGCCGCCGAGGACGACCTGCTCCCCCACGTACGCCTCGGGCGTCGGCGTGACCTCGACCTCGTCCGGGTACTCGCTCGTCATCGGATCGCCGGGGGTCGCGCCCGCCCAGAGCAGGGCGCCGACCAGGAGCGTGCCGAGGACCACGGCCGCGAGGACGCGCCCGCGGTGGCCAGTCAGGCGAGGATGCATTCGGCTGCCGAAGAGATGGAGCGACGCGAAATGTCTTCCGTTCTGATCGTCGCGCCGGCGGCGAACCGCCGGTCACGAGACGGGCCGCGGCCGACGCGCGCACCGACCGCGAAGAACTATCCCGATCGTCGTGATAGCTCACCGGTGCCAGTCGGTGGCCACGCGCCACTCGGCACGCGGCCCCGAGGTGTTCCCCATGACAGTCATCGCCAGATTCGAGGTCATCCCCATCCACGACGGGAGCCTCTCCGACGAGATCGCACAGGCGATCGAGGCGCTCGACGAGTTCGACGTCTCGTACGAACTGACGGCGACGGACACGGTCGTCGAGGCCGAGTCGGTCGACGAGGTGTTCGACGCGGTCCGGGCGGCCCACAACGCGGTCGAGACCGATCGCACCATCACCTCGCTCGAGATCGACGATCACGAGAGTCAAACGCAGGAAGCCGCCGATCGCGTCGAGTCCGTCGCGAGCGTCCTCGGGCGCGACCCCCGGCGCGACCGGTGACCCGTCCGCCCGCGGGCGGCCGAGGGCCCCACGACGGCCGGTGACGACGATCCGAGCGCCACCGGAGCATCCGCCACCGTCCCGCTGCTATCGTGGCGCCGCGACAATCACTGTCCGGCGTCCGTCGAGTCGTACTCCGCGGCGTCGTACTCCGCGATTTCGGCCGACCCACAGACGGGACAGGTCCGTTCGGTGCGCTCGAGCGTCGTTCCGCAGTTCCGACACTCGTAGCTGACCGCGTCGTCGGTCGACAGCCACCGCCGGACTGCGGCGGTCAGGGACATACAGTCTGTTGTTCGCCCGACGACACAAAGCCGCTGTACTTTCACTCGCGTGGTGGGGAGTCCCGATCGGTCACCGGGCTCGTCGGACACGCCCGACCAGCCGGGCGCGTCGTACGGGTGTCTGACTGGGGTTTTTGGAACCCACCGTGGATGCGAGTGCTATGGACACCAACCGACGATCGGCCGGGGGCGACGCGGGCTCGCTGACGACCCGGCCCGCGGCGAACGCCCCGACGCTCGGGCGGCGCGTGAAAACGTGGCCGGCGTATCTCCTGGCCGCGTGCTGTCCGGGTGTCGGACACCTCTATTTCCGTCAGTGGGCGCGTGCACTCAGCTGGGCTGGACTGTACGGTGCCGCGCTGGTGTTTCTCAGCTCCGGCGTGCTCCTGGCCGAGGGCTCGATCGTCGAACCGATCGTCGTCACCGCCGTTCGACTCGAGGGGCTCTCGTTCGGCGACGTCGCCGTTCCGCTCGCGATCGTCGTCCTCAACGTGATCGATCTCGTCGCACTCGCCACGCTCGAGGCGCGATCGGGTGGGTACTGACGGTATCAGTGCTGTCGGCGGCCCGCCAGCACCGCCACCGCGAGCATCGCGACGGCTGGGAGTTCGTCATCACTAGCGTTCCCAGCATTTTCGGTGGCGACGCCAGTCACAGTGCCGCCAAGAACGATGAGGAATCAACAGGATACTATCAAAACTCAAGTTCTGATACGCATTATTCACGTATACCGGACTTTCGTGGCTCCTTGAACGTTGACGTCGACTCACCGTCCGATACCGAACGGGAGATGCAGTTTTTACGTTCCGCGATCGTACCATGTGGTATGCCAACACCACTCGAACGACTCCGCCGGCGCTACGAGACCACCGACAAGAAGTGTCCGGAGTGTGGATACGTCGACGAGGAGGGAAACTGGACGAGTCGAACGGACGGCCGACGGATCGTCTACCGGCACGTCTGCCCCAGTTGTGATGCGAGCCGGGAACACACCTTCACCCTCGGATGACGCCGCGACTGCGACCACGACGGCCGCGCGATCGCGAGCCGATCGCCGACGGGCCGGACCCATCCGCTCACACGTATTTATGGATCGGTTCCGAAACTCGGGACGATGACTGGTAGTGGCCAGTACAGCGTATTCGGTATCTACGTCACGGGACCGGTCCACGACGCACTCGCCGAGTCGGTCTACGAGGCGGCCGGCGTCGTCGACCTCGACGACTACTTCGACGGGACCGCCGGAGCCGTCCCGGCCGGTGATCCGGGTGCCGAGGCGACCGACGCGCTCCTCGGGAACGTCCTCGAGGCGTTCGCCGCGCTGTATGACGGCGCGGACTTCGCGGCGGCGGCCCGCGTCGATCCCGACGCGTTCGATCTCGTTCACCTCGCCGCGAGACCGGAGCGCGTCGCACGCGCTCGCGAACTGTTCCAGGCCGCCGCGACGATCCAGGACGCCGACCTGCGGACGGTCCAGACCGCGATCCTCGCCGCCCACCTCGAGGTCCCGATCGCGACCCCCGATCGGTGAGCCGGTTCCACTCCCGACGCGAGACCGTTCGCTGGCCGCCTGGGAGAATCGACGCCGCCCAGCCGCCAGAGTGATCGCGTCGCTCCGATCGGCCCCGCTCGAGCATACCAGCGAGGATATGTGGTGTTTCTGTACGGGTAGGCAGCATTCAACTACTTATTTATAGCCTTACGATGCACCGAACAGTCATGTCGTACGGACGTTCCGGTCGATACGAAATTCCCTCGGACGGAACGATCTCCGGCGCGCTCGTCGCGGCCCTGCTCGCCAGCCTGACGTTTGCCGAACTGATCGCTGCGACCGGACACCTCGAGGCCATCCCCGCACTGTACGGCCTCGAGGACAGCGTCAACAACTGGGGATTCGTCGTCGGGCACGGGTTCGTCGGTGCCGTGGCGTTCGCCGCAGGGCTCACGCGCGCCGCGAACCACCGGTCCGCACCGGCCCCGCTCGCGGCCGCGCTCCGCTCGCCGTTCCTCGGCGGCTGTTTCGGCGTCGCCTACGGCACCCTCTGCTGGCTCGTCGGCATCGCCCACGGCGTCCCGCTCTTGGTCCAGGTGACCGGCGGGACCATGGCGGTGCCGTGTCAGCACGGCGCGAGTCTGCTGGCGCTCGTCGGCTACGGCGCCGTCCTCGGTGCGTGGTATCCGCTGGTTCGGACGGCCGTCGACGACCGCGGCCGATCGCGTCGCTGGCGGTAACGCTCGCGAATCGAGTCACGAAGGACGGTCCAACCCGGGACACGATCGAAATCGGTGCGAACCCGGCCCAGCGTCCGATCTAGCAAGAACGCGATATCGCCCCCACTCAGTCTTCGCGCGTGATGATGTCGGCCGAGAGGCCCTGTGCCATCTCGATCTCCTTCGAGTTGTTCATTGTCCAGGCCGTGCGCTCGGTGACCGCTTCGATCGCTTCACGCGCGCTCGGGTAGCCGTTGCCCGATTTCTTGACGCCGCCGAACGGCAACTGGACCTCCGCGCCGATGCAGGGCAGGTTCGCGTACGCCAGCCCCAGGTCGGCCCGGTCGCGGAACCGGTTGATCTGGCGGTAGTCCTCCGAGATGATCGCGCCCGCCAGTCCGTACGGCGTGTCGTTGTGGATCTCGATCGCCCGATCGATGTCTCCCTCGTACTCGATCAGGGCGACGTGGGGGCCGAAACACTCCTCTTTGAGGCATCGCAGGTCGGGATCGTAGTCGATCTCGTAGACGAACGGGCCGACCCAGTGGCCCTCGCTGTGGCCGTCGGGAATCTCCGCGTCGTCGAGTTCGAACCGATCGACGAGGACCTCTCCGCCTTCCTGCTGGGCCAACTCGTTGTGTTTGCGGATCTTCTCGACGTGGTCGGCCTCGATCGCGGGCCCCATGAACGTGTCCTCCTCGAGGGGGTCGCCGACGGCGATCTTCTCGGCGACGTCGACGTACCGTTCTTTGAACTCGTCGTAGACGTCGGTGTGGACGATCAGCCGTTCGCTGGAGACGCAACGCTGGCCGGTCGTCTTGAAACTCGACATGATCGCCGAGTGAACCGCGATGTCGAGATCAGCCTCCTCTGTGACGACGATGCCGTTCTTGCCGCCCATCTCGCAGGCCGCGAGTTTGCCGGGTTCGCCGCCGACCTTGCCGGCGATCTCGTGGCCGACTTCGGCCGAACCGGTAAAGAGGACCGTATCCACGCGACCGTCGTCGGTGATGGCCGCGCCGGCGTCGCCGAAGCCCTGGACCATGTTGAACACGCCGTCCGGGATGCCGGCGTCCTCGAACATCTCGGCGATGATCTGGCCGCACCACGGGGTCTGCTCGGCGGGTTTCCAGACGACCGTGTTCCCCTCGACCAGCGCGATCGCCATGTGCCAGAACGGGATCGCGACCGGGAAGTTCCACGGCGTGATGCAGCCGACGACGCCGCGGGGTTTGCGCCGCATGTAGGCGTCCTTCGCGCCGACCTCGCTCGGCACGACGTCGCCGTGGGGATGGCGGGCGTTGCCCGCCGCCCACTCGACCATGTGCCAGGCCTCGGTCACGTCGGCTTTCCCCTCCGAGATCTCCTTGCCACACTCCTTCGTGACGATCGCGCCCAGTTCCTCGTGGCGATCGCGCAGTTCGTGGTAGATGTCCCAGAGGTACTCCGCGCGATCGATGTAGGAGAGGTCGCGCCACTCCTCGAAGGCGTCCTCGGCGGCCGCGAGCGCGGCGTCGACGTCGTCGGTCGTCCCGCGCCGGAACGTCGCCAGCGTCTCGCCCGTGGCCGGGTTCTCGCTGTCGAACGTGTCGGCACCGTCGCCGTCTGTCCAGTCCCCGCCGATGTAGTGGCCGTGCACCTGCTCGGTAGCGTGCTGACTCATACTCGAATTACCAACGAGCGACGTGAAAATATTGATGGTGAATCTCCGCCGTTCCCGCGCTCGAAACCGATCACTGTGTCCGAATTACTTGCGGTAGTGAACATATATCCACTCCCTCGCACAGCACCTTCCGATCGTGTACGCCTGGAGGCCTTGCCGAACGCTTGCCAGCCCCGGCACTCCGGAGTCGGTGTCGTTCGCGATCGTATCGATCACCGGATCGTCGACTCAGTTCGCGCCGAGATCCGCGGCCTTCTCGACTTCGCTGCGGAGCGTCGTCGAATCGAACTCGTGGTCGGGACGCAACCGGACGAAATCGATGAACCGGCGCGCCCGGAGCAGGGTCTCCGGGTCGTAGGCCGTCGTCGCCGCGTCGACGGCCGCGCGAGCGCCGATGCGGGGTTCGAGGACGGCGAGCGCGCAGGCGAGGTCGTAGGCGGTCGTCTCGGCGACCCGGTCCTCGTGGACGTTGGTCGCGTCGATGAAGTAGAGATCGTCGCCGCAGAGGAGGATGTTCTCGGCCCGGAGGTCGCCGTGGGCAAGCCCGTGATCGTGGAGCTGGGCGAGCATGGCGAACAGGTCCGGCGCCCGGGCCGCGACGACGCTGTCCGCGACGTCTTCGAGCGACTCGAACGCCGGGAGGTACTCCAGGACGAGGACGCCGAGGCCGTTGACCTCGAACGCCTCGATCGGGCGGGGTGCGTTGACGCCGATCTCGCGCATCCGTTCGGTCGCCACGTACTCGTGTTCGACCATCTGGCGTGGCGTGTCGAACCGGCCGAAGAAGCCGCCCGTGCCCGACGTGAACGCGCCGACGTTCCGGCCGGTCGTCAGGACGGCGTGGACGAGCGCGTTCTGCCGGGAGACGATCTTGACGAACCACTCGTCGTCGATGACACACGGCGTCGAGAGCCAGTTGTCCGCGTCGAGAAACTCGACGCGGACGGTCTCGCGGTCGTGACGGTCCGCCAGCGTCCGGACGACGCGCTCGATGCGATCCCACTCGACGCTGCCTCGAGCGAGCTGGCGGATGTCCATACCGGAGACAGGGCGTTCGAGGTTAAATGCCTCCCGAAGTGTCGCGTCGAAGATAGTACGTTGGCCGCCCGGACCGGCCTCTCTCCCGGTACCGGGAGCGATCGGCGACGTCGGCCCGGAATCGGTCGGCCCGCAGAACAGTATTATTTTCACCTCCGAAAACTATTGTCGATCTAACATGGACGCTGTCGACGACCTCAGTGACGCGATCGACGCGACGCGAAACCGGCTGACGCCGTTCGATGCGGGAACGTGGCTCAAACTCTCGATCATCGTACTGTTCGTCGTCGGGTTCAGTGCGGGCGGGCCGACGTTTCCGGGCGGCGACGCCGGGTCGTTCGCCGAAAGTCCCGATACCGGGCCCGGACCCGATCCCACCGTCGACGATCTCCCGGAGGACTTCTTCCTCTACCTGGCGATCGCGGCCGGGATCTTGCTGACGCTCTGGTTGCTGTTCGCGTTCGTCAGCGCAGTCATGGAGTTCGCCTTCATCGAGTCGCTCCGGTCGACGGAGGTCCACGTCCGGCAGTACGCGCGCCGGAACGTCGGCCGTGGTGCCCGGTTGTTCGTCTTCCGTGCGCTCCTCTCACTCCTCGCGGCGGCGATCGTGCTCGGGCCGATCGCGTACGTAGTCCTGGTTCGGGGGCCGGACGCCCTCCTCGCCGGCTGGGTTATCGCGATCGTCCTGCTCGCGTTCCTGGTCTACGGCCTCTACGCGATCGTGATGCGCTTTACCTCCGAGTTCGTCGCCCCGATCATGCTGCTCGAGGATCGCGGCGTCCTCGGCGGGTGGCGGCGCTTCTGGGGGACGTTCGCGGCGAACTGGACCGAGTACGTCGTCTACCTGTTGCTCGCCTGGATCATCCTCGCCGTGGTCCAGATCGCCATGGGCTTCCTGTTGCTCTTTGGCGGCCTGTTGCTCGCGATTCCTTTCGTCGTCCTCTTTCTCCTGGCGTTCGCGCTGGGGGACGTCGGGGTCTTCCTTGCGATCCCCATCGGTATCGTCGCCGTCGTCGTCTACGCCCTGTTCTACGGACTCATCTGGATGCCCGTACGCTCGTACTTCCAGTACTACGCACTGCTCTTGCTCGGCGACACGAACGCCGAACTCGACCTGATTCCCGACCAGCGCGCCGCGATCCGATCGGACGGCGGCGAACCCGCCGGCTCCGCTCCCGACGACGAGGCTCACCCCGACGGGCGCTGGGGGACCGACGACCGGGACGAGTCGGGCGCGTGGGACCGCGATCCCGACGCCGACGATCGCGAGGACTCGACCGACGACTCGTGGTCCGACGGGACCGACGATCCATGGGGCGATCGGAACGACAGCGACCCCTGGGACGACGAGTCGGACGACCGGGACGACGATCGCGGCTGGTAACGCGTCCGATCGAGGGCGGGCCGAGAGAGTTCGCGATCGTCCGATTGCCGGCAGGCGGGTAACCCGCCGGTCGCTGGCGGGCGAGTGACTCGTCCGATCGACGGCGGGCGGGGAGATTGCGCGATCGTCGGCGGGAGCGACGTTCGTTTCGTCACGGACACACGTCGGTGCGTTTAACCTCCACCCCGGCAAGTATTGCGTATGGACTTCGACCTGCCCGACGAGCATCGGATGGTCCGCGAGACAGTCAGGGACTTCTGTCAGGAGGAGATCGAACCGATCGCCCAGGAGATCGAGGACGAGCACCGGTTCCCCGCGGAGATCTTCGACCAGCTCGCCGACCTGGACATGATGGGCGTGCCGATCGACGAGGAGTACGGCGGCCTCGGCGGCGATACCCTCATGTACGCGCTCGTGGCCGAAGAGATCGGCCGCGTCTCCGGCTCGATCGGGCTCTCCTACGTCGCGCACACGTCGCTCGCGTCGAAGCCGATCGAACTCTTCGGCACGCCGGAACAGAAAGACCGCTGGCTCCGCCCGCTCGCGGAGGGCGAGTACCTCGGCGGCTGGGCGCTGACGGAACCGAGTAGCGGCTCCGACGCCTCGGACATGGACACGATGGCGCGGAAAGAGGGCGACGAGTGGGTCATCAACGGGACGAAGCAGTTCATCACGAACGCCTCGGAGGCTGGCTCCGTCCTCGTCAAGGCCGTCACCGACCCCGACGCGGGGTACGACGGCATCTCGACGTTCATCGTCGACCCCGAGGAAGACGACGGCTTCGAGGTGACGACGATCTGGGACAAGATGGGCCTGAACGCCTCGCCAACCTGCGAGATCCAGCTCGACGACGTCCGGCTGCCGGAGGATCGCCTGCTCGGCGAGGAGGGCGACGGCTGGGACCAGACGAAAAAGACCCTCGACGGGGGTCGGATCTCGATCGCCGCGCTCTCGACGGGCCTGGCCCAGGGCGCGTACGAACACGCGAAAGCCTACAGCAAAGAGCGCGAGCAGTTCGGCCAGCCGATCGCGGAGTTCGACGCGATCCGCGACAAGGTCGTCGACATGCACCGCAAGACCGAGCGAGCGCGCCTGCTCACGCACAAGGCGGCGAAACGGTACGACGAGGGCCAGTCGGTCACCCAGGAGTCGGCACTGGCGAAACTCGACGCCAGCGAGGCGGCTCGCGAGGTCGCCGAGGACGCCGTCCAGGTGCTCGGCGGCTACGGCTACACCACCGACTTCGCTCCACAGCGGTTCTACCGCGACGCCAAACTGATGGAGATCGGCGAGGGAACCAGCGAGATCCAGCACCTCGTCATCGGCCGCGAACTCGGCCTCTAGCGGCTGGTTCTCGTCATCGGTGTGGGCCGGGGAAACCGGGTTACTGGGGACGGAACGGACCGAACAGGACCGACAGCAGCGACGGGAACTGCTGCCGTCGCCGCCGTCGTCGGTACGCACGGGTCAGGTGAACGACGAGGACGTAGCCCAGGACGGAGAGACAGACGGCGACCAGCAGGTTCCCTAGGAGCAACTGCTGGACGGCGATGCCGGCCGTTTCTGCGGCGGTCTCGCCCGATCGGATCGATCGCGACCCGAGGAGGACGCCGCCGATCTGGAAGCTCGCGACGTAGACGGCCGGTTTGACGAACGGATTGAGCACGGCGACGCTGGCGAAGATCGCGGGTTTGCTGATCCACGACCACAGCGCGGCGAAGACGAAAAAGAGGCCGACGCCCAGCCCGCCCGTGGGAAGCGACGTGATGAAGACCCCGATCCCGAAGCTCACGCCGACCTGGTGAGGTGTGTGTTCCTCCCGGAACGCATCCATCAGCGCTCGGCGGGCTCGATCGCGATACCGGGCTAGCCGCTCACGGATCACTCGGTCGTTGGGTATCCGCCGACCAGCAAAAAGATATCGTCCTCGGATCGACACGTCCCGCGTAGCGACCCCTGACTACGGGAAGCGGCCCGGACTACGGGAAGCTGCCGGCTTCCTCGTAGGCGTCGGCGACGCGCTGGATGGCAACGACGTAGGCGGCGGTCCGCGGATTGTCGATGTCGTGTTCCTCGATCGTCTCGACGAGCGCGTCGAAGGCGTCGACGATGTGGCCTTCGAGTTCGTCGTTGACCTTCTCCTCGGACCAGTAGAACCGCTGGCGGTTCTGGACCCACTCGAAGTAGCTCACGGTGACGCCGCCGGCGTTGGCGAGGATGTCCGGGATCACGAAGACGTCCTCGTCCTCGAGGACGGCGTCGGCCTCGGGCGTCAGCGGTCCGTTCGCGGCTTCCGAGATGACGTCAGCCGACACGTCTTCGGCGAGGTCGCCGTCGATCGCGTTCTCGAGCGCGGCGGGGATCAGCAGATCGACGTCCATCGTGAGGACGTCCTCGTTGGTAACCTCCTCGTCGGCGTCGTGGAAGCCGACGACGCTGCCCGTCTCGTTCTTGTGCTCTTTCGCGGCGACGGGATCGAAGCCGTCGGGGTTGTAGATGCCGCCGCTGGAGTCGCTCGCGGCGACGACGGTCGCCCCCATCTCGTCGATCAGTTTCGCGGCGATCCAGCCGGCGTTCCCGTAGCCCTGCACGGCGACGGTCGCGCCCTCGAGGTCCTTGTCCAGGTAGTCGAACGCCTCGCGGGCGGCGATGACCGTCGATCGGCCGGTCGCCTCGACGCGACCCTCGCTTCCGCCGCTGGCGAGGTTTTTGCCCGTGATGACGCCGGGTTCGGTGGTGTTCTCCAGGGTCTCGTAGGTGTCCTTGATCCAGTTCATCTCCCGCTGGCCCGTGTTCACGTCAGGCGCGGGAACGTCGCGGTCCTCGCCGATCAGCGGGCGGAGTTCCTTCGCGAACGCGCGGGTGATGCGCTCGAGTTCGTCGGCGGAGTAGTCGACGGGGTCGATGATGATTCCCCCTTTGCCCCCGCCCAGCGGGATGTCGACGATCGCAGTCTTGTAGGTCATCCAGCCCGAGAGGGCCTTGACCTCGTCGCGGGACACCTGCGGGTGGTAACGGATGCCGCCCTTGTACGGTCCGCGATCGCCGTTGAACTGCGATCGGAACGCCTTGAACCGCGCGAGGTCGCCGTCGTCGCGCTCGACGGAGAGGTTGGTCTCGAGCACGCGCTCGGGGTGTTTGAGCCGCTCGATCACGTCGTCGCCGATGTCGAGGTAGGCCGCAGCCTCGTCGATCTGTGACTGCAGACTTTCGAACGGATTTGCTTCTCCTGCCATTGGCTGTAGCTTCCGAGGAAACCAAAATAAACGTGACGAATGCCCCTCATAGGGCATAAGTCCCAATATAAGGTATTCTGATACCATTATATATAGTGGGATTGTCACGCTCGCATCGGCTGGCAGGAATCGGAGACCGGCCGGCCTCGTCCGTCGGCACGTCACTCCCACTCGTCCGTCGGCATGTCACTCTCACTCGTCCGGCAGCACGTCACTCCCACTCGTCCGTTGGCACGTCACTCCCACTCGTCCGTCGGCATGTCACTCTCACTTGTCCGGCAGCACGTCACTCCCACTCGCCCGCCGCCGCGGCGCGATCGCGGATCCGTTCGGCCTGGGCGATCAGCGGGGCGTCGATCATCTCGCCGTCGACCTCGAAGACGCCCCGGCCCTCGGCATCGGCCTCCCGCTTCGCCGCGAGGACGGCCTCGGCCCACTCGATCTCGTCCTCGTCGGGGGTGTAAGCCGAGTTGATCGGACCGACCTGTGCGGGATGGATCGCCAGTTTGCCGTCGTACCCCAGCTGGATCGATCGCTCGGTGTCCTCGCGCAACTGTTCTTCGTCGCCGAAGTCGGTGACGAGCGTGTCGATCGCGTCGCAGCCGTGTGCCGCGGCCGCGACGACGACGCGCTCGCGTGCGTAGAGGACTTCCGTCCCCTCGGGGGTTCGCGTCGCGCCGACGTCCGCCGAGAGGTCCTCGGCACCGAAGACCAGCGCGTCCGTGGCGGGTTCGGCCGCGATCGCCGGTGCGTCGAGGACGCCGCGGGCGCTCTCAATCAGCGCCAGTACCGGAACCGCGGCGTCACGAGCCTCGAGTTCGTCGGCGAGGTGTCGAACGTCGTCGTCGCGTCCGACTTTCGGGAGCATCACGCTGTCGAGACGGACCGCGTCGGATCCCGCGAGCACGGCGTCGAGATCGGCCGCGATCGCGGCCGGAGTCGCGTTGACGCGCACGCAGACCTCGGGGTCGGGATCGAAGTCGGGATCCGTCAGGACCTCGCGAACGGCCTCGCGAGCCTCGTCCTTGCGCGCCGGGGCGACGGCGTCCTCCAGGTCGAACACGATCACGTCGGCCCCTGCTTCGGGTGCCTTCCGGAGCATCTCGGGCCGATCGCCGGGCGTGAACATGACACTTCTGCGGATCATACGTGGTCTCCGCAATCCACGACCAAAGAAATACGCGTCTCGGGTGGGGGCGCGATCGAAGAGATGGGCGTGTCTCGGCAGGTGGGGAGCCCTGGTGGGAGAGGGGTCTCGGCAGGTGGGGGAGCCCTGGTGGAAGAGGGGTCTCGGCAGGGGGCTTGTTGGCGAAGGGACGACGGACTCCCCTCGTTCAGAGTGAAAAGGCGTGTGATGGTGTCGGGTCCTGAGACGGGGTGGTGGTTCTCGGGTGACACCCCCGTGGTTCAGAGTGAAAGGCAGTCCGACAGTGAACCCGTTCTCCCGGCATACCATCGGGGTACTACATCCTCCGAATTCAGGACCGTATCCCCTGACGACAGGACTGGTTTTCACTCTGAACGAGGGGTGCCCAGAGAGGGAGCAAGCGATAGTCGACCGGTCGAAGACAGTGGATCGATCGGTCGCCCCCACCCCACGTTCAGAGTGAAAGTGGGCCGGTGACGAAGCCGTGATGCGCGGCGAGACCTTCTGCCGCTCCACGACGAGAAGCCCAGTTGTCGTCGGCAAACGGGGCAGAGTATCAGGATAGTAAAACGGCAGAGTATCAGGATATTATTTCCTTTACCATAAGATATAATACTAGTATACTAGGCAGATACCGGTCAGGTTACGGCGGAGCGGAGGAGGCAGCGGAATCTGGAAACGCGTCGATCGCGACGGCGTCGATCGCGTCCCCTGAGCCGGTCACCGGACGGACTCCCTCTCTCACGAGTCGTTCGATATCTCTTGCGAGTCGTTCGACGGACACATCCCAATTCTCGTGACGCGTTGGTGTCCCCTTACCCACCGTCGTGTTTTCACTCTGAAAGAGGTGTGTGTGGGGGTGCCGTGGGCGGTCGGAAAGACGGCGCGGTTCAGTCTGCATCACGGGTATCTCCGGACCGAGACGGGACGTTCGATACCTGACGTATCGAATCGTCTGGGCGGCGGTTATCAGTCTGAACTACCTTCCATAGTTTTATTATGTCCGTCTTCGAGGACCGAGACATGGCTGAACAGGCTGGGGACCCGCTCTTCCAATCTCACGATCCTATCTTCAATCGGAAGGAACTCCTCCACGTCGGTCACGTTCCCGACGAAGATCGTATCGTCGGCCGGGACGAGGAGATCGAATCCGTCGCCGCCGAAGTCGGGGCGATCACGCGAGGCGATCCGCCGAACAACGTGATGATCTACGGCAAGACCGGCACCGGAAAGAGCCTCATCTCCCGACACGTCGCCACGCGCGCCCGGGCCGCCGCCCGGAGCAACGACATCGACTGCGGCGTCCTCTACGTCGACTGTTCCGAGGCGAACACGGAGACCCGCGCGACGCGCCAGCTCGCGCTCAGTCTGAAAGAGCGGGCCGACTACGACGGGAACATCCCGCTCCGGGGCGTCGGCACGATGGAGTACTACCAGCACATCTGGAGCATTCTCGAGTCCTTCTTCGACGCGATCGTGGTCATCCTGGACGAGATCGACAAACTGGACAACAGTAACATCCTGATGCAACTCTCGCGCGCTCGCGAGGCCCGGAAGACGGACGCGTACATCGGCGTGATCGGAATCAGTAACAAGGTCCAGTACCGGGAGACCCTCGACGAACGAATCGACAGCAGTTTCGGCCACCGGGAACTGTTCTTCCACCCCTACGACGCCTCGCAACTCCGCGAGATCATGCGCAACCGCGAGGACGCCTTCCAGCCGGAGGTCCTGGAAGACGGGACGATCGAGCTCTGTGCCGCCCTCGCCGCCAAGAAACACGGCGACGCCCGGAAGGCGATCGAGATCCTCAAGGAAGCCGGCGAACTCGCCCGTCGGACGGACTCCGAGACCGTCTCGGAACGGCACATCCAGCAGGCCCAGGAGGTCGCGGAGATAAACCGGATCGAGGAACTCACCAGCGGCGCGACCGTCCACGCGAAACTCGCGCTGTACGCCCTCGCGAGCCACATCATCACGGGCGATCGGGAGACGTACAAGACGCGGGAGATCTACGAGCGGTACGTCGACATCTGTGACCTGGTCGCGACCGATCCGATCACCGAGAACGGGCTGTATCGCCAGCTCAAAGAACAGGCGTTTCTCGGCGTCATCGAGTCCGAAAAGACCGGCGGCGGCCGATCGCAGGGGAGTTACCTGCTTCACCGACTCGTCACCGATCCGAAACACATCGTCAAGGCGGTCCGGCGCGACTCGTCGCTCGCGGACCTGCCGACGTACGATCGGCTGGTCGAGACTGGCCCGACGTCGCGTGATCGGGACGTGGATCTCTCCTCGTTCTCGTAAGCGTCGGTTCCCCGTCTCGCGAACAGTCCGACCACCCCTCCTTCGCACCGCTTTCAGTCTGAACGAGGGGTGTGGGTGCGAACGGTGTTGGTGGCCGGTATCGAAGACAGCCGCGATCGTGTCTCGCCCCGCCGCCGCGTTAGGGCCACAGCCCACGGGCCTCGTGGGCCTCGGCGATCCGGGAGAGTGCGACGATGTACGTCGCGTCACGCCACGTGACGTCGCGGGCGTCGTACTCCGAGCGGACGGCCTCCCACGCCCGGAGCATCTCCGTCTCGAGTTCCTCGTGGACTCGCTCCAGCCGCCACGCGCGACGGTTGATGTCCTGGAGCCACTCGAAGTAGGAGACGGTCACGCCGCCGGCGTTCGCGAGAATGTCGGGAACGACGGGAATCCCCCGCTCCTCGAAGATCCGATCGGCCGTCGAGGTCGTGGGCCCGTTCGCGCCCTCGACGATCAGGTCGGCCTGGACGTCGCGGGCGTTCTCGCCGGACAGGACGTTGCCGATCGCGGCCGGGATGAGCACGTCGACGTCGAGTTCGAGCAGTTCCGCGTTCGTGAGCGATCGGGGTGCGTCGTAGCCGGAGACCATCCCCGGCGTCTCGTCGTGGTCCTCGACGTCGGTCGTGTCGAGGCCGTCGGGGTCGTAGATCGCGCCGTCGACGTCCGAGACGGCGACGATCGACGCCCCGAGGTCGTCGAGGTAGCGGGCCGCGTTGGCCCCGACGCTCCCGAATCCCTGGACGGCGACGGTCGTCTCTTCGGAGTCCCAGTCGTAGTAGTCGATCGCCTCGCGGGTGATGATACCGACGCTTCGTCCGGGCGCCTTCTCCCGGCCGTACGACCCCCCGATGACGGGCGGTTTCCCGGTGACGACGCCGGGCGTGGTCTCGCCTTCCTGCATCGAATAGGCGTCCATGAACCACGCCATCGTCTGGGGCCCGGTTCCCATGTCGGGCGCGGGGATGTCTTTCATCGGCCCGATGACGGGACGGAGTTCCTCGGCGAATCGGCGGGTGAGCCGTTCGGTCTCCTCCTCGCTGAGGTCCTTCGGATCGACGACGACGCCACCTTTCGCGCCGCCGAAGGGGAGGTCCATCACGGCACACTTCCAGGTCATCCACATCGAGAGGCCGACGCACTCGTCCTCGCTCACGCCGGGATGAAAGCGCAGCCCGCCCTTGTAGGGGCCGCGAACGCTGTCGTGGTGGGCGCGATAGCCGGTGAACATCTCGCGGCTGCCGTCGTCGCGTTCGAGCGGGATGGTCACCCGGTAGACGTCGCGCGGGTGTCGCAGTCGCTCGACGATCCCTTCGTCGACGTCGAGGTGGGTGGCTGCCCGCTCGAGTTGGCGACGGGCTGTCTCGACGGCACTCTCTTCTTCGACTTCCGGTGTGGGTTCAGCTGTTGTCATGGTAGCGCCGTTATGTCTCGTCCCGAAGTGCGAGTCGCGGACGATCAGCGGATGACCGCCTCCGCAGCGATCGGCTTCGGGTTCCGATAGAAGAACTTCCGCCACGGCCCCGATAACCCTTGCTACTTCGCGCCGCTTCGTGCAATATTTGCACACCCGCCCAGGAGTTGCTCGACGCGTACTCGCCGGCCCTCGATTCAAGCCCGTTCGCGTGGACGATCGGTCCATGACGATCGAGAGCACCAATCCGGCGACCGGCACGGTCGTCGACACCTTCGAAGACGACTCCGGTGCCGATCGAGACGAACGCATCGAGCGCGCGGCCGAGACGTTCCCCGAGTGGCGGACGACGCCGATCGAACGACGCCAGCAACTGCTCGCCGCGGCAGGAGAGGTCCTCCGAGAGAATAGCGAGGAGTACGCCACGCTGATGACCGAAGAGATGGGCAAGCCGATCGATCAGTCCCGGTCCGAGGTCGAGAAGTGCGCCTGGGTCTGTGACTACTACGCCGAGCACGCCGCCGAGTTCCTCGCGGACGAACCCGTGGCCGGAGAACCGGACGCGGAGACGAAAGTGGTCTACCAGCCCCTGGGGCCGATCCTCGCGATCATGCCGTGGAACTTTCCCTTCTGGCAGGTGTTTCGCTTCGCCGCGCCGAACCTCACCGCGGGCAACGTCGGCGTGCTGAAACACGCCTCGAACGTCCCCGGTTGCGCGCGGGCGATCGAGGACGTCTTCCGGGAGGCGGGCTACCCCGACGGCGCCTTCTCGTCCCTGCTGATCGACTCCGACGAGATCGACGCGGTACTCGAGGACGATCGCATCGCGGGTGTCACGCTCACGGGGAGCGACGGCGCGGGCCGTGCCGTCGCCGAGACGGCCGGCAATGAACTCACGAAGACCGTCCTCGAACTCGGCGGTAGCGACCCGTTCGTCGTCCTCGACGACGCCCCGATGGAGAAGACGGTGGAGACGGCCGTCCAGGCCCGGCTCATCAACAACGGGCAGTCCTGCATCGCCGCCAAGCGGTTCATCGTCCACACCGACGTCTACGACGAGTTCCTCGATCGGTTCGTCGACGAGATGGACGCGCAAGTCGTCGGCGACCCGATGGACGAAAAGACCGACATCGGCCCGCAGGCCCGCGAGGACCTGATGGACGACCTCCACGAGCAGGTCGAAGAGACGATCGACCGGGGTGGCGACCTCGAACTCGGCGGCGAACCGATGGACCGCGACGGCGCGTACTACCCGCCGACGGTGATCACGGACCCGCTCGAGGACTCCCCTGCGGACCAGGAAGAAGTCTTTGGGCCCGTCGCCACCGTGTTCGAGGTGTCCGACGAGGAGCGCGCGATCGAGAAAGCCAACGACACCCGGTTCGGACTCGGCGCGAGCGTCTGGACCGCGGACCTCGATCGGGGGGAGCGGGTCGCTCGTCGGTTCGAGTCCGGGCTGGCGTTCGTGAACGAACTCGTCAAGTCCGATCCGCGACTCCCCTTCGGCGGCGTCAAGGACTCCGGCTACGGGCGGGAACTCGCCCGCGCCGGCATCCGCGAGTTCGTGAACGCGAAGACGATCTGGGTCCAGCACGAGGCCGGCGAGGAGACCGAGATGGTCGAGTGAGCGGCGAATTCGTCCGCACCGAACGGTATCCTGCACGCTGCACGCCCCGGGCCTTGCGTTCGGAGGGATGTCAGGGGAGCAGGAACCGCGCGGCGTCGGGGAACCGCTCGGCCCACGCCGCCTCGTGGTGTTCGGCGTCCTCGTCGACGACGAACCGGAGCCGGTCGCGGTCGTACCCCCGCTCGCGGAGGCGCTCGACCAGCCGCTTCGCGTCCCGGAGGTAGGCCTCGTTCAGCGCCGGATCGTCGGGCGCCTCCCGGCCACCCACGTCGACGTACAGACGCCCGTCGGTGCGCGAACGCCCCGTGAGGTCGTCGAAGATCGCCTCGCCCGACCACCACAGCGCGGGGCTCATGACGCCCGCGAACCCGACGCGATCGGGATTCCGACGATGATGGCTTCACGACCCTCCGCCGCGAGTCGCTCCATCGTCTCGTCGGCCCGCCACTCGCCCGAGTGGCTCGTCACCTCGTCGAAGAGGTTCTGCCCGTCGTGCATGTAGAGGACGGGGTAGTCGTCGTCGGACGCCTCGTAGGAGGGCGGCAGGTAGGCGAGGAGGTGGCGGTCGGCGTGACACTCCGGCGCGGGGATCGGCTCGGAGACGCGGACGTCGCCGACGACGGTGTGGTCGTTCGCGAGGTCGTACGGCCGCCACTCGAGTTCTCCGCCCATACTCGACGACGAGCCAGCGCCGCGGTAAGCCTTTCGTCCGCACCGCAGAACGCGCCCCCGAGGCCCGTCGCGGCTGCAACACGTTTTTGTACCAGATGGGAGACTCCGAACGTATGACCGGACTGTACTACGAGGAGTTCACCGTCGGTGAGACGATCGAACACGAGCGTCGGCGGACGATCTCCGAGAGCGACAACCAGCGCTTTTGCGACATGACGATGAACCAGCAGCCGCTCCACCTCGACGCCGAGTTCGCCGCGGACACTCAGTTCGGCGACCGACTGGTCAACGGTCTCTACACGATGAGCCTCGCGGTCGGCATCTCCATCCCCGAGACGACCGACGGAACGATCGTCGCGAACCTCTCCTACGACGACGTCGAGCACCCGAACCCGGTCTTTCACGGCGACACGATCCGTGTCCAGTCGACGGTCACGGACAAGCGCGAGACCAGCGACGGCGAGCGCGGGATCGTTACCATGCACGTCGAGGTCTTCAGAGTCAACGATCAGTCCGGGGGCGACGCGAACGGGACCTCGTCGGACGCGTCCGACGGCGGGGACGAACCGCTCGTCTGCGAGTTCGATCGGACCGTCCTGTCGCTGAAACGCGAGCACGCCGAGACGGAATCCGGAGCTGAGGCGTGATGTCGGACGCCGACCTCGATCCCGCGGACCTGGAGTGGCTCTCGCTGGAGGACGACGAGGAGATCGTCTGGGCCAGCGGTCCCGATCGACGGACGCTGGTCCCGGCATTCGTCGTCGGGATTCCGCTCTCGATCGTCCTGATCGGGATCGTCATCATCGCGGGCGAGTACCTCCGCGTGACCAACACACACTACGTCGTCACGACCCAGGCCCTCTACAAGAAGACGGGCGTGGTCTCCCGGGACGTCAAGCGGATCGAACACGGGAAAGTGCAGGACATCTCCTACTCCCAGAGCGCCGTGGGGAACTACTTCGGCTACGGGACGGTCGAGGTCAGCACGGCCGGCGGCTCCGGGGTCGAACTGTCGTTCAAATCGGTTCCCGACCCGCGGGCGGTCCAGGGCCGGATCAGCGACCTGGTCGATCGCGGCGGGCGCGGAACGAGCGAGGAGGAACCGGTCGACGACGTCCTCGCCGAGATCCTCACCGAACTCCGCGCGATCCGCGAGGCCGTCGAGGAATCGGACGTTGACGCGACCCCGGACCGTACCGGCGACACACGCTCGAGCCCCGACGAGCCCCGGTCCTCACGATGACGACGCCCGATCGACGATCGGGCGCCGAGGACGTCGCGTGGCTCACAGTCGGGGCGGACGAGGAGGTCCGCTGGCAGGGCGGTCCACGCATCCAGACCGTCTACCCGTGGGTCGCGCTCGCCGTCGTGGGGGCCCTCGTGATCGCCGCAGCCGTCGTACTCGAGGTCCTCTCACCGCTGGGACTGCTCTGGCTCCCGGTCCTCGCCGCGCCGGGGTGCTGGCAGTACGCCCGCGTCTCCCGGACGACGTTCCTGATCACGAACCGCCGGGTCGCCGTCAGGTCGGGCGTCCTCGGCGTCACCGTCCGCGTCGTCGGACTGGAGCGCGTCCAGAACACGCGAGTCACCCAGAACCCGATCGGCCGACTGATCGGCTACGGACGGGTCACGATCGAGACGGCCGGCGGGTCGGACCTCGTCTTCTGGAACGTCGAAACGCCGTCGGACGTGCGCGCGAGACTCGAAGCCCAGCGCACCGGACCCGAGTCGCGCCGACTCCCCGGCAGCCGCGAACAGTGGGCGTCGGTCCTCGCGGAGGTCAGGGCGTGGCGGCGTGCCCTCGATCGATCGCGCTGATCACGTCACTCCCTCGATCGCGCTGAGATCGCCCTTCCCTGTATCGGTCCCACCGATTCCGCCGCGATCGACTGGCTCGACTCGCCGATCCACCCCGTTCGACTGCGATACTCGGTATCACACCACCGGCAGGATTTTTATTCATCACTCCGACGACAGGAGTATGACGACGCTCTTCCCGGCGACGATCGAGACCGATCGGTTGCGTCTCGAGGCACTTCGTCCAGGCGCAGTCGACGTCCACGAACTGTACCGGGTCTGTTCGTCCGATCCGGGAATCGAGGAAGTCACGGAGTACGTGACCTGGGATCCCCACCGAACGCCGAAGGAGACCGTCGATCACGTCGAGCGGGCGGGCGAGCAGTACGAGTCGAACGAGGGCGTGACGTACGTGATCCGGCCGCGCGAGGGCGAGGACGGCGCGGGGGAACTCGCCGGCGACACCGGGTTCGACGTCGACTGGGACCGCCAGTCGATGACCCTCGGGATCTGGCTCCGGAAGCGGTTCTGGGGACGCGGCTACTCGGGCGAACGCGCGGCCGCGCTCATGCACGTCGCGTTCGAGCACCTGGACCTGGACCTCGTCGAGGTGGAGGCGTTCGTGGACAACGACCGGTCGAAGCGCGCGATCCGCAAGTACACCGAGGCCCACGGTGGCGGCCGTGACGGCGTCCTCCGCAACTGGCGCGTTCAGGACGGAGAACCGATCGACTGCGTCCGCTACAGCGTCTCGCGATCGGAGTGGGCGGCCAGTTCGACCGACGTCACCGTCGCGATTCGCGACTGACGGTCGTCTTCGGCCGGGGCAGTCCCGGCGCGAGGACGGCCACTCAGGCCACCGTCGCGATCATGTAGATATTGACGAAGACGGCGACCGTCCACGGGAGCGCGAGTCCGGCGGGGACGATCGCCCGGTAGGCCGCCGGGAGGAGCGGACGACAGAGGAGTCCGATCCCGATCGCGACGCCTTTCAGCGCCAGCATCCCCGCCAGCCCGTGGTTGTAGATCGCACCGCGGGCGATCGGGTTCGACTCGTTCAGCCCGAGGTGGAGGCCGACGAACGTCGTCACGACGTCGCCGACGAGCGAGACCCCGACGAGGATCCAGAGGGCCCGCTCCAGTTCGACGGGCGTGACGTCACCGGGCAATCGGCGGCGCAGGGACGCGCCGTCGTAACTCATAGGCTCTCGATCGGAGTCGAACCGATCGCGATCGTACCACCGGAGAGCGTGCGGGGCTGGCGCACGCGGCGGTTCCACAACTCGCGGTATTGTTATGCCAGTCGTAGCGCGATCGGCCCGCACAGTAATCCACGACAACTGCGCCCAAACGATCGGTATCGGATGATTTCGACGCCGAGAACGGTATCGTCAGCCTCGCTCGTCGCCGGGGATGGGAACGTCGGCGTCGCTCGCCGCCGGAGGTGGAATCGTCGGAATCGCATCACAGCGAGAATACCGGGGGCCACACCGGACGTCGATTCGCGATCGAAGCCCCGATGTCCGGATCGCGCTTCAGAGAATCGTGCCGTGTTTCTTGCTCGGCAGGTCCTTCTCGACGTTCTCGTAGAACGCGAAGCGAGTGCTCAGTTCGTCGCGAAGCGAACTCGGCGGGACGATCTCGTCGATGACCACGTCGCTGGCCATCCGGTGGATGTCGATGTCCTCGCGGTAGGCTTCCCGGAGTTCCTGCTCCTTTCGCTCGCGTTCTTCGGGGTCGTCGATCGCCGAGAGCTTCCGGGCGTAGACGGCGTTGATCGCCGCCTCGGGGCCCATGATGGCGATCTCACCGGACGGCAGGCCGATGACGCTCTCGGGGTCGTAGGCCGGGCCGCCCATGGCGTAGATACCCGCGCCGTAGGCCTTGCGGACGACGACCGTCTGCTGGGGCACCGTCGCCGAGGAGGTGGCGTAGATGAACTTCTTGCCCTTCTCCAGGATGGCGTCCTTCTCGACCTGGGAGCCGGCCATAAACCCGGGCGTGTCACAGAGATAGAGGATGGGGATGTTGAACGCGTCCGACTTCCAGATGAACTCGGCGGCCTTCTCTGCGGCGTCGGGGAAGATCGCTCCCGCACGGTGTGCAGGCTGGTTCGCGACGATGCCGACCGGCCGGCCGTCGATGCGGGCGTAGGCGGTGATGATCTCCTCGCCGTAGTCGGGGCGTAACTCGAAGTACGATCCCGCGTCGACGACCCGATCGATGACGTCGGTCATGTCGTACCCCCTGTTCGGGTGCTGTGGGACGACGCCGTCGATTCCTGCGGGCGATTTCGCCGGTTCGATCGGCTCCTGTCGGGGCGGCTGCTCGTCGGCGTTGTCCGGCAGGTAGGTGATCAACTGAGCCACGAGGTCGCGGGCGTGTTCCTCGTCCCGCGCGACCAGGTCGGCGGAGCCGGATTCGCGCGCGTGGACGTCCGGCCCACCCAGTTCCTGCAGGTCGATGTCCTCGCCGGTGACCATCTGGACCATCCGGGGCGAGGCGATCGCCATCGCGGACATCTCCTCGACCATGATCGTGAAGTCCGCGAAGACGGGGGTGTAGGCCGCCCCGGCGATACAGGGACCGTAGAGGACGCAGATCTGTGGCACCCGCCCGGAGAGCATCGAGTGGTTGTAGTAGTACTTCCCGATCCCCTCGCGGTTGGCGAAGAAGCCGCTCTGCTGATCGATCCGGCCACCCGAGGAGTCCATCAGGTAGAACACCGGTCGGCCCGTCTTGAGCGCGCGCTGTTGCATCCGGAGGAACTTCTCGACGCCCTTCTCGGCCATGCTCCCGCGTTTGACGGTGTAGTCGTTGGCCATAAAGTGGACGTCCCGCCCCTCGAACGTCGCCCCGCCCGTGATGAGGCCGTCCGCCGGGAGGCGATCGTCCGTGTCCGGGTCCGCGCCGCTGGGATGCCAGTCGTCGAACGCCGCGAACTTGCCGTCCTCGAAGAGGAACGCGGCGTCCTCGCCGCCGAACCAGTGCTCGAGTCGATCGCGGACGAACAGTTTCCCCTCGTCGGCCAGCCCCTCGCGGTACTTCTCGGGGCCGCCTTCGAGAATGTCCGCGATCTCCTCGCGGAGCAGGGCCTCGCGTTCGGTCGGGCCCAGTTCGTCGCCGTCCGCTCCGCCCTCGGCTGGCGGCGTCGACGCGACCTGCTGTCCGCTCGCGTCCGCTCGCGCCGACGGCGTCGCCTCGCGCTCGTGGACGGCCAGCGGGTCGTCGTCGCGCCCGACGTACACCTCGACCGTGTTCCCGACGTGCTCGGCCAGCGCGGCCGCGATCGCCGACGCTTCCTCGTCCGACGCCCCTGCCGCGATTCTGACTTTCATGGCAAAATTTGTGATCGCCCCGCTACAAGTCGTTTTCCCTCGGCGCTCGTCGAACCGGGTCCACGGCCGTTCGGCACCGAAAGTCAAACGAACGTTTCGATCGGCCCTCGCGGCGATCGCGAACTGACGACCTGGCCAGCGACCGTGCGGAGACGCCGGCGACGGGAACTGGAGAGCGACCGGTTCGCGCGAAATCGCCTCCCGCTGATCGGTCGGCGCACGCCGGGAAGAGATGAGGAGGATCGCGGGTGGAGGGCACGACCCGATGGGGAGTGAGTTCGACTGCCGAGCAGTACTCGATGCGAAGTCGATCGCGATCGCCGCGACCGACGTTCGAATCGTGCTGGTCGGCAGGCTGTCCCCGTGGTCACCAGCACGGAGACGTCTCTCAGTGCGGGGGCCTCACACACGAACGCTCGCCTGTCGTCGTGCACACATTAAAACGGGACTGTCGGATCCGATCGGCACCCTGTCGAATCGAGTCGAAACGAACGCTCTGCAGGTGCAGGCACAATCACTAATCTCGAATTCAGCGAGTATTCGACCACTACCGACGTGTAGGCGAAGAGTAGCTTTGACGTGTGGGATCTTCCGGTATACGAGCCCACGAATCCGTATCGACGACATGTCTGACACACAGTCCGGACGCAGAGAACACCAACTGGCGACGATTCGCGATCGACTGGACGCGGGAATGGACCGCCGCGAATTTTTCCGGGCCCTCGCCAGCGGCGGCTACGCTGTCGGGATGGCACACCTGCTCGGGGTCGACGACTTCCTCGGGGCCGGTAACGACGAGGTGCCGATCGTGACGGCACTCTCCCGGTCCGATCCCGACGATCCGTGGTCGCTCGAGGAACGAACGCGGCACGTCCCCGCGGCGTGGTACGCGGCCGTCGAGAAGGCGATCGAACTGAACGAACTGCTGGCACGGTTCGGGTTCACCGGCTATCTCGGCAGCGCGGTCGTCCCGGGGGACTACGACAGCGCCACCGCCACGGTTTCGATCGGCATCTCCAGCAACGCCGACTCGATCGCGAAGCAACTGGACGATCTCGCGGACGGCGTCTCGATCGATATCGAGACGATCGTCGACGTCGAGTCCCACGAGGACGGTCTCGAATGGCTCGAACCCCGTGTCGTCGAGAGCGTCTCGGAGCGGGCCGTCCCGAGCGGTGTCGCCTGTGAAACCCCATCGAGTCTGGCGACGCTCGGACCGGCGATGTACCATCCCGACGAGAAACGGGAGTTCTTCGTGACGGCCGAACACGCGTTCGACGGCGAGAAGGGGGACGCGCAACTGACGCTTCCGGTCGAGGAGGTCGAGCAGTTCGACCTCGGGCCCGTCGAATACGCCCACCCGGTGGAGGACGTCGTCGCGGTCGAACCGGCAGGGCGGCTCACCCCGTCGAATTACATCGACACGCCGACGGGAGCCCGGGTACGGGGGCAACTCACCCGCTGGGGGCTCGCCGACCTCGTCGCACGCGGGGAGACGCTCGAGAAGGTCGGCGCCCTGACCGGTCACACGGAGGGTCGAATCCAGGGAATCGACGCCGTGACCTGTTTCACCGACGAGTTCTGCCGGGCCGGGCAGATCCGCTGGGGCGGCGAGATGGATCTGACCGACGGGGACAGCGGGTCGGTGAGCTACCATCCCGATCCCGGCGGCGAGGACGGTGACGTCCTCGTCGCGGGATTCAACAACGCCCGGACCTGGTGGCCGGGCCAGAGCTACGTCTGGGGCGTCGCCGCCTACAAACTGACCGAGCAGTACGGCTATCACTTCTGAATCCCGTATGACACCCACACACGTCCACGAACACACCCGGTTCGAGCGAGGAGCGGTACGATGAGCAACGATCGGCGGCGATCGAGTCGCGGCGGAGCGGGGCGGAGTATCGTGAGCCTCGGGACCCGGCTGTTCCTCGACGCGGTGGTCGTCACCCTCTGGGTGGTCTTCGTGACGCTTGTCTTCCTCACGACCGGCTGGCCGCAGTGGGCGTTCTACACCGCGCTCATCCTCGGCGTCGGCGGCTACGTCCAGCTGACGGCGAGCTGGTGGTAGTCCTTACCGATCGTCGGGAATCCGCGTGTACGGACCGATCAGGGCGCGATCGAGATCGAAGCCGCTGATCGTGGCACCGTCGTCTACGATAGACCGCCGCACCGTCGTCGCTTCGAGTTCGACGTCCGGAAAGATCACGGACCGTTCGACGTCGGCGTCGACGAGGGTCGCATCCGGCATCACGTGGACGGTGTCACCGACGTCGCTATCCCGAACCGTCGCCGAATCGGCAACGTGTGACTCCCCGTCGAGGTACCAGGCGACGGCGTCGAGGTAGCTCTCCCGGGTGCCGATGTCGAACCACGCGCCCTCGAAGGTGAACGCGGAGGTCGGCTCCCGGTCCTGGAGCCACTGGACGAACCACCCGGGCTCGTCCGGATCGTTCCCTGCCTCGAGATACGGGGCAAACAGCGACAGCGTCTCCCCGGGGAACGCGTAGCAGCCGATCGAGACGAGCGTACTCTCCGGTTCGTCCGGTTTCTCCTGGAAGTCGACGACGCGCTCGTCGTCCAGTTCGACCACGCCGTACGACGTGGCCCGCTCCCGGGAGCCGACGTCGCAGGCAGCGATGGCCGGCCCGTCCCGTCGGTCGAAATATTCGAGAAAGTCGTCGACGGCGAAGTCGAAGAGATTGTCCCCCGCGATCACGAGCAGATCCTCGTCTAGCCCCTCCCGGTCGATCAACTGCTCGAGCGCGCCGACGACGCCGAGTTTTTCCTCCTCGTGTTCGGTCTCCTCGACGGACAGCCGTGGTTTCTCGTAGGGACCGTCCTCGAGGTGGGACTCGAAGTCGGCGGCGAACCGTTCGTTCGTGCTCACGTAGACCTCGTCGATCCGATCGACCGCCTCGAGTTCGGCGTAGATTCGATCGACGACGGTCGTCTCCCCGAGCGGGAGGAACATCTTCGGTCGGTGTCTCGTGATCGGCCAGAGTCGAGTCGCGTAGCCGCCGGCGAGGACGACGGCAGTGGTGGAGTCTGTCATCTCGGATCTCAGTGCTGGCCCTCGAGTACGTCGATTCCGGCGAGCGGTTCGCCCGTGAGCGCTCGAACGTACGCCCCGCCGGCGATCGAGACGCGCGAAAAGTCCTCCTCGTCGAAGCCGTACAGTTCGACGACGCGGGCGGTGTCGCCACCGCCGACGACCGAGAAACAGTCGGCCTCGGCGATCGCCGACACGACCGTCACGGTTCCGTCGGCGAACCGCTCGTCCTCGAAGACGCCGAGACTCCCCTTGACGAACACCGCTGCGGAGTCGGACGCGAGAGCAGCGTAGCGGTCGGCCGTCTCGGAGCCGACGTCGAGGAAGGGGTGGGTCTTCCGAATTCCGTCGAGCGTCTGCTCCCTGCGCTTCCCGTCGTCGTCCTCGTCGGCGAGGTCGGTCGGGAGAAACAGTTCGTCGCGGTAGGCCGCGAGGATGCGCTCGAGGTCGTCCCGATAGGTCTCCCACTGGTGGTCGAAGCGGGAAGTCCCCGCGACGTCGTAGCCCACGTCGTGGCCGTCGGCCCGCAAGAAGAGTTCGCCGACGACGCCGCCGAGACAGAATCGATCGACGGTGTCGTCGAGCCGTTCGATGATCGGGATGGAGTCCTCTGCCTTCGTGCCGCCGAGGACCATCGTGACCGGCCCGTCGAACTCCCGCTCCCGGATGGCCGTGATCGCCGTGTACTCCTGTTCCATCACGCGACCCGCGTAGGCGTCCATCACGCGCGGAAAGCCGACGATCGAGGCGTGCGATCGGTGGGCAGCCGAGTACGCGTCCCCGACGTAGGCGTCGAACTCGGGAGCGAGCGTCCGGACCAGATCCGTTTCGGCCTTCGTATCGGGGTCTTCCTCGGGTAACTCCCCGTCGCACATCCGGACGTTCTCGAGGAGGAGCACGTCGCCCGACTCGAGGTCGTCGATGGCCGCGAGTGCGTCATCGCCGTCGGTGTCGGGAACGAACTCGACGCGGTGGTCGAGGTGACCGGCGAGGATCTCGGCGTGTTGCTCGAGCGAGACGAACGTGTCCCGGCCCGGCCGGCCCTGGTGGGCCAGCAAGGCGATGGCGTGGTCGTCCGCGAGCAGTTCCTGGATCGTCTCGGCGTGACGGGCGAACCGGCGACTGTCCTGGACGGTGCCGTCCTCGACGGCGGCGTTGACGTCGATTCGGACGAGCAGTCGGCGATCGCGCTCTATGTCGTCGATGGTTCGAAACGTAGTCATGGCTGGGGGCTCGTGCGTGCGCGTCACCGTTTCCGGACCGCTGCCAGTCGTTTCCAGCGCAACCGCGACCGGGCTGTGGTTGTGCCGGCAAATCGGTACACCATTCCGTATCAGTGGACGACGGTCCGTTCGGCGTCGATGCTCCCCGATTCCCTCGCGACGTGCTTTGCGAGTTTGATCATCTGGTTCGAGAAGCCGTACTCGTTGTCGTACCAGGCGAGCACTTTCACGGTGTCGTTGGCCGCGACCATCAGGGACTCGAGATCGACGTACGATGCGAACGGCAGCCCGACGATGTCCCGGGAGACGATCTCATCGTCGGTGTAGCCGAGGACGCCGGCCAGTTCGTCGTCGGCCGCTGCCCGGATCGCGTCGAGCACTTCGTCTCGCTCTACGTCTTCGTCGATGTTGACGGTGATGTCGGTGATCGAGCCGTTCGGGACCGGGACCCGCATCGCCATCCCCTCGAGTTTTCCCTCGAATTCGGGGAGTACCTTGCTGGTCGCGCCGGCCGCACCGGTCGTCGTCGGAACGATGTTCTCGGCGGCGGCGCGGCCGCGCCGTCGCTTGTCCATGGGGCCGTCCACGAGCCCCTGACTACCGGTGTAGGCGTGGACCGTCGTCAGGAGCCCGGAGACCACGTCGAACTCTTCGTTGAGGACCTGCAGGACCGGCGCGACGGAGTTCGTCGTACAGGAGGCGTTCGAGACGACGTCTTCGCCGTCGTACTCCTCGTGGTTGACGCCGTAGACGAACATCGGCACCGCTTTTTCGCCCTTCGGCGGCGCCGAGATGATCACTTTGTCCGCGCCGGCCTCGAGATGCTGGGCGGCCTCGTCGTGGGTCCTGAACAGCCCCGTCGCCTCGAAGGCGACGTCGACCTCGAGGTCGTCCCACGGGAGTTCCGACGGTTCGTGCTCGGAGAGCAACTGGAACTCCTGGTCGTCAACGAAGAGGGTGTCGCCGCGACGGGAGACTCCGTCGAGTCGGCCGTGAACCGAGTCGTACCGGAGCAGGTACTCCATGTCGTCGTCGTCCATCACGTCGTTGATTGCCACGAGGTCGACGTCGTCATGGGTCAGCGACGCACGGAGGAGACACCGGCCGACCCGTCCGAAGCCGTTGAGTCCGATTCGGAGGGGCGCGCCGGTTCCAGCGCTGTCGTCTGTATCTGCGTCCATAGCTGGAGGTCCACCTTCAGCAGATAAATTTGTTGGCCGAATCGTTAGATATCTCGAGATACATGCCTTCTAACCGGTGTTATCGGGTAACCGACCCTAACTGATACTAGCGTCGTCGTCGTCGTGACGAGTACCGACGATGCACCCTCCCTCACTCCTGGAGCGATCGATCGAGGCGTACGCCACCGTGACGGAGCGCGACCGCCTCGAGCGACTCCGCGAACTCGCCGAGACGCTTTCCGGCGTCCGGATCCTTCACGTTAACTCGACCGCGACGGGGGGCGGTGTCGCGGAACTACTCCGATCGATCGTTCCGCTCTGTAACGACCTCGGTGTCGAGACCGACTGGCTCGTGATGGACGCCGACGACGACTTTTTCGAAGTCACGAAGGCGGTCCACAACGGACTCCAGGGGAGCGGCGAGCCGCTGACAGCGGAGATGAAAGCGATCTATCGGGAGGTCACCGAGGCCAACGCAGCCGAAATCGAGGCCGAGTACGACCTCATCGTCGTCCACGATCCACAGCCGCTTGGCATGCTCGAGCGACTCGCGGAACGGATGCCGGACGCACCGATCGTCTGGCGCTGTCACGTCGATCTCACCGACCCGGTCGACGAGTATCGTGCGTTCGTCTCCGAGTACACGGATCGGATCGATCACGGGATTTTCAGCCGCACCGCGTACGCCAAAACGATCGACGTTGCGGAGACGAGCGTCGTCTACCCGTCGATCGATCCGGTGACGGAGAAGAACCGATCGCTCGACGAGGCGGAGCTAGCGACCGAACGCGATCGATTGGATCCGCTCTCGTTCGACGAGCCGGTCGTGACGCAGGTATCGCGTTTCGACCCGTGGAAAGACCAGTTCGGAACGCTCGAGGCGTACCGAACCGCCAGGGAGGCGGTTCCGGAACTCCAGCTAGTGCTGGTCGGGGGGATGGCCGGCGACGACCCCGAGGGGCTCGAACTGTACGAGCGGGTCGCCCGCGAGGCGGTCGACGACCCCGACGTCCACGTCATGACCGACCTCCCCGACACGACGGTAAACGCCCTGCAGCGGCTGTCGGACGTCGTCGTCCAGAAGTCCCTGCGCGAAGGGTTCGGGCTCGTGGTCGCGGAGGCGCTCTGGAAGGGGACGCCGGTCGTGGGTTCGACCGCCGGCGGCATCCCCTTGCAGATCGTGGACGGTCACAACGGGTATCTCGTCGAGCCCGACGATGCCACGGGCGCCGGCAATCGTCTCGTCGACCTGCTCGAACACGACGAGCGGCGGACGACGTTCGGCGAGAACGCGCGGGAACACGTCCGCGATCGGTTCTTGCTCCCGCGTCAACTCGTGGACCTCCTCGAGATCTTCGTCGAGGCGCTGGAACGCAATTCCTGACGGCGACGGCGAACGGACCCGGTCGACCCCCACACGATTATCCGCCGAGGCGGTGAAGCAACGCAGGATGCTCCCATGAGCCGGTTCATCGAATCGATACTGATACCGACCGACGGCAGCGACGGGGCGCTCGCGGGGGCCAAACGCGGGATCGCGCTCGCGTCGCGGACGGACGCGAACGTCCACGTCCTGTCGATCCTCGAATCTCGAGTCCGGGGGGCGAATTTCGACGAGCTGGAGTTCCCGCCGCTCGAAGAGAACGCCGAGGAAGCGGTCGAGGAAATCGCGCGGATCGCCGCGGACTACGACGAGGGCCTCGACGTTACGACCAGGGTCAGGGAGGGGACTCCGTTCCAGTCGATCC
Source organism: Halosolutus amylolyticus (assembly GCF_023566055.1). Taxonomy (NCBI): domain Archaea; kingdom Methanobacteriati; phylum Methanobacteriota; class Halobacteria; order Halobacteriales; family Natrialbaceae; genus Halosolutus; species Halosolutus amylolyticus. Next base: position 439,844 of record NZ_JALIQP010000003.1, read on the forward strand.
GGGAGTACGCCAACCGGCGCGAGATCGACGTCATCGTCATGGGGACGAAAGGCCGAACGGGGATCGACAGGGTTCTCCTCGGCAGCGTGACCGAGAACGTCCTCCGCACGGCGCGGACCCCCGTACTCGCGGTCCCGCCGAACACCGACGAGCCCGGGATCGCCGACGTCCCGTTCGACCGACTCCTCTTGCCCACGGACGGCAGCGACGGGGCGGCGATCGCGACCGAGTGGGGGATCGAACTCGCGAGTCGGCTCGGGTCGTCGGTCCACGCGCTCTACTCGATCGACACGAGTCCGTTCGCCGACGCCCGAGAACGCGTCGAACTCCTCGAGGCCTTCGAGCACAGGGCCGAAGAGGCGCTCGACGCGGTCCAGGAGCGCGGCGAGGACGCCGGCGTAAGCGTCTCGGAATCGATCGCAACCGGGTCACCGGTGGCCGAGATTCCCACCTACGCGACCGAGAACGACGTCGACCTGATCGTCATGGGGACCCACGGCCGGACGGGGATCGGCCAGTGGTTCCTCGGAAGCGTCACCGAAAACGTCGTCCGCCAGGCCGAGGTGCCGGTGTTTTGTGTGCCGGTCAGCGCCGAGACGCCGTGACGACCGTCGTCCGCAATACGGCGTGGCTACCGATCGTTGGAGACGGCGAGTTCCAGAACGAAACTCGAGGACGAGACGATGTCGCCGATGCCGACCGTGCCTGCCGGCTCGTCGACGATGCGGTTCGGACAGGCAGCGACCGAAGGCGTAGCCAGAACGCCGTCGTCGGTCGTCTCGTCTACGTGATCCGCCAGCAGTTCGATCGCTTCCCGTCCCATCTCCGAGGGCTCGTACTCGAGGCCGGTCTCGAGGTCCTCGGCGGACGTGATCTCCCCGCGGGCCGCCTTGGTGGCGGCGTTGACGGCGGAAAACTCGAGTCCCCGTCGAAGGGCCGCCGGCGAGTGGTACGACTCCATCACGGCGAGGTGGTACTCCATCGCGTGTAACTGGATGCAGTCGACGCCGAGTTCCTCGCGGATCCCCTCGAGCATCCGGTAGTGATCGAGTATTTCGTCGGGTTCGAACGGGGTCGCCTCCGACGGTGGGTCCGCCACGACCTCCCGGCCCGCGTCCTCGTGGAGGATCGTCAACTCGTGTGTATCCACACCGACGACGTTTGCCTCCGGCAGGATCCACTCGTATATGCTGTCTCTGAGGTCGTCGTCGTGGGTGACGGCGTACTCGACGTGAACGTCGACGTCGCTCCCCGATCGAAGGCGGCGGATGACGTCGCGTGCGTGACGATGCGTCTCCTCGTAGCCGTCGTCGACGACGTCGGGCGTGAGGTTGTGATACCCCGCGAGGAGGGCGCCGTCGACGGCTTCGCCGACCTGGTCGATCGCCGCGTCGAGTTCGCCGGCAGTCAGGTCGAACTCCGGGGGTCTCGAGGCGGCGATGAACCGGGTGTCTTCCGTCGCACGGACGCCGAAGAGTTCGTCTCCCTCCCGGAACTCGAACACCCAGTTAATTTTCGTTCGATCCGTACTGACCGCCTCGGACAGGGGACAGTAGCTGACCTGACCGTCCTCGGCGGTCGGATACCGAACCTCGTCGGGGTGTTCGAACATCGATAGCTGCCGCTCGGAGACCATGTACGTGTACGTGATCGGTGCCGCCCCCAGCGCGGTGAGCAGATTGGTCATGATCCCCGCCTGACCGCCCATCTGCTGGCTGTCCGGCTGGAGTTCCGCCTCGAGCGTGGCCGCGAAGTCGTCGGTCATCGCGATCTCGTCGCCCCGGCTGGCCGCCATCGTGTGTCCGATCGCCGCCGCGAGTTCGCGTTTCGACTCCAGCGGACTCGGGGGCACGTCGGAACCGGGATCGTCCGGCCGATCGAGGAACGACTCCAGTTCCTCGTCGACTCGGACGATCGCGTCGACGTTCGCGTTGTACGCGACGAACACCGGCAACTCCTCGAGCGCAGCGATGTCCGCCACCAGTTGGGCGTGGGCGTCCTGCATGGCACGGCTCCCTCCCAGACCCAGCGGGTTAATCCTGGGGTGCCCGTGCCGTCCGTCGTTCCCCTCCTAATCTGGGGTGACCGTGCAGTCGGTCGTTCCCCTCCTAATCTTGGGGTGACCGTGCAGTCGGTCGTTCCCCTCCGACTTGTTGCCGTGCGCGTAGCCCGAACGACGAACCGATGTCACGAGCGACGTTCGTCCGGCGGTCAGAGGGGGTAAGCGGCGACGACACGAACGCGGTCGGCGGAAAGAGCGCGAATCTCGGCGAACTCGCGGACCTGTTCGACGGCTTCTCGATCGGGTCGAACGACCTGACCCAGCTCACCCTCGGCGTCGATCGCAACTCGGAGAAACTCGCGCCGCTTTTCGACGAGACCGACGAGGCGGTGACGCGATCGATCGCCTCGCTGATCGAGGACGCCAACCGCCACGGCCGGCCCGTCGGCATCTGCGGCGATGCGCCCTCGACGATTCCGGAGTACTCCGAGTTCCTGCTCGAGGCCGGTATCGATTCGATCTCGGTCTCGCCGGACGTCGCGGTGGAGACGATCCTGACGGTCGCAGAATACGAAAACTGATTCGGGCCGTCGCTCACTCGAGCGCGTCCTCGAGTCGATCGATCAGGTCGGCGTTGCCGACGTGCAGGGGAACGCGATCGTGAACGTCGGTCGGGTCCACGTCGAGGATCGACTGCCTCCCGTCGGAGGATCGGCCACCGGCCGCTTCGATGAGGTACGCGATCGGATTCCCCTCGAACTGCAGGCGGAGCTTTCCGCGGGGGCTATCCTCGAGGGCCGGGTAGGCGAAGATCCCGCCGTAGGTCAGCACCTGGTTGACGTCGCCGATCATCGCCCCGCCGTAGCGAAGTTTGTGGTCGGGGTTCGATTCGATCTCGCGGACGTATTCCCGGAAGTCGTCGGGCCAGTCGGGGACGCGCCCGCCGAAGCCGTAGACGAGCGGGTCCTCGGGGAGGGTGACGTCTTCCTCGACGACGGTTCGTTCGCCGCCGGTGAGTTCGTACTTCGTGACGGTCCCGTCGCGAGCGTACGCCATCGTCGTGATCGGCCCGTAGAGGATCCACCCGGAGGCGACCAGCGCGGAGCCGGGAGCGGGAAGCGGTTCGTCGTAGATGCCGAAGACCGTCCCCATCGTGTTGTTCGACTTCAGGTTCGAGGAGCCGTCGAGGGGGTCGACGGCGACGGTGATCCGGTCGTCCTCGCAGTCGACGATATCGGACCGCTCTTCGCTCGCGTACTGGGCGACGCCGTCGATCGACGAGAGCCGATCGGCGAGCAGTTCGTCGGCCCACACGTCCGCCTCGGCCTGGGTCTCGCCGCTGGGGTTCTCCGCGTCGGCTTTCCCCCGGCGACCGACCAGTCCCTGGCGGATCTCGGTTGCCGAGCGGGCGATCGTGGCGACGACGTCGTCGACTGGATCGGCGTCCGTCATTCCTACTCGGTCGCCTCGAGTGCGGCGTCGGCGGTTTCCTCCTCGAAGATGACCTGCTCGAGCGCGTCGAGGATGCGGGTGGGGTTCTCGCGCTGCCAGACGTTGCGCCCGACAGCCAGTCCCTTCGCCCCGGCGTTGACGGCGGCCTCGACGGTCGAGAGGAACTCGTAGTCGGAGGTCTTCGAGCCGCCGCTCATGACGACTTTCATATCGCCAGCGCATCTGCAGGCGTGTTCCATCGCCTCGGGGCTACCGGGGTACTTGACCTTCGCGATGTCGGCGCCCAGTTCGAGACCGAGGCGGGTCGCGTAGGAGATGACCTCCGGCTTGGTGTCGTTCTTGAGCCCCTGGCCGCGCGGGTACGACCACATGACGACCGGCAGGTCGTGCTCGCGGGCGTCCTCCTGGACGTCGCGGAACTCCTCGGCCATCTCGACCTCGTGGTTCGAGCCGCCGTAGAGGGTAAACCCGACGGCGTCGGCGCCGATCTCGGCCGCGTAGTCGACCGAACAGTTCACCGCCGAGTCGTACTCGCCCATCCAGAGGTTCGAGGTCCCGTTGACCTTCAGCAGGAGGTTGACGTCGTCCTCGTAGCTGGGGTAGTACCCCTCCGCGATCCCCTTCTGGACGGCCATGCAGGTGACGGCGTCGTGGGTCGCCGTCTCGAAGACCGTCGACGGATCCAGCTTCTCCGGGACCTCCTCGAAGTCGACGGGGCCGTGTTCGAGCCCGTGGTCCATCGCGAGAATCAGTGACTTGCCGTCGCGAACGATCGGAGAGTCGTCGATCGGAATCATCTGGTAGATGGTCCACTAGGCCGCTATATATCTCTGATGGTCCGGATTATTCGAATTACTCATTCGAGTAGTAAAGGTGTGGCTGGTTCCCGTCTCCGGATCCGGCTACAGTGGGAGTACCGGAACGAGTGTGCGATCGTCACGCGACCAGTTCGCGCGCGTTGTGGCGCCAGGTGCGGACGTGCAGGACGTCGAAATCGAGGGCGTTGGCGATCGCGAACGCGTCGACCGTCGCCAGCCGTTCCGCCGAGACGACCCCGGCCTCGGCCAGCCGATCGGCGTCGTCCGGGCCGACGCCCGTGACGGCGGTGACCGGCGTCGGTCTGGGGTAGGGTCGATCGGCGGGTGCGTCTCGTTCGACGTCGATCTCGCGGGATTCGGTGTACTCGAACGACTGCCAGTTCTCGTCCCCGCTGACGGCGATCCACTCGCGCTCGGCGTCGCCCAGCCCCCGGACCTCACTCGATCGGCGATCGAGGTCGCCGTCGTTCTCGAACGACCACGGGAGCGAGAACCGCCGCCGGAGGTCGGCCGCCAGCGGTTCGTCGACGCCCCGGTCGAGCAACATTCGGTAGGAGTACTCCTTGTTCGCGACCGCGTCGGGGTCGATACCGGCCGCCTCGAGCGACTCCCGCTCGGCCGGGTCGAGTCGCGGATCGACGTCGTCCGGCATCGATCCCATGCCGAAGACGACCCTGGTCGCCGAGAACGCGTCACCGTCCCGATCGGTCCCCGCGTACGGTCGTGGTTCGGCGTCCCGGTCGGTCCCCGCGCCTCCCGTCACGTCGGCGTCCCGATCGATCGGTCCGTCCTGCTGGAAGTCGCCGCTTCGATCGACTCCGTCGTCGCCCACCCGGTCGGCGTGGCCGTCCGCGTCTCGATCGCCGTGTAGGAATTCCTTGCTCACGCGATTCACCGGTTGTCCGTAGCTCACACTCTCTCATCTTGAAAGTTACCCACGAAACCGATCGAAAGAACGCCCGATACTCGTCGGCAGTTCGAGGCGGGTGACCGCCGGTTACTGATCGAGTGCCGTCTGCTCCGTCTCGGTGCTCGAGCCGGCGGTGGCGAGACTCACGCCGACGAGCGTGGCCGCCGTCACTGGCCACGGCAGCAGCGGGAAGTACTCGGGCAGGTACCAGAGGTTGCCGATCGAAACGCCCATTCCGATGATCACGGCTGCGAGAACGGCCTCGGCAGTCGTCCGCTTCCAGAAGAGAATGAACAGTAGCGGGAACCCGACGGTGACGCCGAGTCCGACGTAGGCGAACTCGATGATATCGAAGATCGTTCCGGGACGGACCCACGCGAGGGCGACGCCGAGGACCGCGACAGTCGCGACGGTCGCCCGACCCAGCAGGATGAGCGTCGTGTCGCTCGCGTCGGGATTGATCCGTTCCTCGTAGAAGCGCGTGATGTCCGAGGAGGTGACCAGCAGCATCGAATCGGACGTCGAGAGGATGGCGCTGACGATCGCCGCGAGCAGAATCCCGGCGACGACGGGCGGGAAGAGGTCGACGATCGCGGTCATCGCGACGTTCTCCGGGTTGCCGATGTCGCTGTAGAGGACGCGGCCGGCGACGCCGATGAACAGCGGAATGGTCAGCCGAAGCGACTGGAAGGAGACGGCGATCACCGACGCCTTGCTGACGATCGATTCGGAACGGATCGCCTGGAAGCGCATCAGGGAGTGGGGCTGGCCGATGGTCCCGAACGCGAACGTGATCCAGGCGAGAACGCCGATCGTGAGCGCCATCCCCGCGTCACCGGCGGTCATCGACAGGAGGTCCGGATTCGCCGCGTTCGCTTCGGAGACGAACGCGCTCCAGCCGCCGATTTCGGCGAGCATCAGGATCGGAAGCGCGAGGACGGCGACGAAGATCAACACGCCCTGGAAGACGTCCGTCCAGACGGACGCGTTGAAGCCGCCGAGCATCGTGTACGCGCCGACGGCGACGCCACCCACCAGAATCGCCGTAGTGTAGTCGATGCCGAGGCCGGTATCCATCGCCTGTCCGACGGCGATGATCTGTGCGCCGATGTACGACACCATGAACGTCACGACCGCGAACGTCACCACGAGTCGGATCGTCGGCCCGATCGCGTCGTCTTCGAAGTACGCTGCGATGTGGTCGGTGACGGTGATCGTGCCGAGTTCTTCGGAGTGGCGGCGCAGCGGCGAGGCGACGTACCGGTACATGAAGACGACCAGGAGAATCATCGTCAGCGAGAACCAGAGGCCGCTCAGACCCACGGCGAAACCGACGCCGACCCACGCGAAGAACGTCCATCCGCTGGCGACCGACGACACTTCCGAGATGGCGATCGGCCACGTCCCGACGTCACGGCCGGCCAGCATGTAGTCCGAGAGCTGCTTCGTCTCTTCGGTCAGGAAGAAGTAGAGCCCGATGGCGACGAGGACGAGCAGGTAGAGCCCGAACGTCGCCTGGAGTCCGATCGACATTATCGACGCCCCCAGACGGTAACGCTGCCATCGCCGCGCTGGTCGTCGACGACCGACAGGCCGTAGGCGACGAGCGGGATCAGAATCATCAGTGCGAGGACGAGTGCCGTGAGAGGTGGTAACCCGAGTATCATCAGATCGTCTCTCTCAGTAGTGGAGTATAAAAACACCCCCTAATGCGGAGCCGAGAGTGTAACCTCGTCAGCACAACCGGCGATCGGGTGCCTGTTAGACGAAAAATCGGTCGTTTTCATCACTGGATCGACAGAAACGCATAGCAACCGTTATACCGGTTGTGAAGAGATGCCGCGGTAGATGAGTATCGAACCGCAGGACACCGACGGCGTTTGTCTCACGCTCGACATCTGGCACCCAAACTGCTGGACGACATCGGTCACCGCAGACGTCGATGCGGGGTTGCTCGGCCATACGGTGTACACGTCCGTCGACGGCTCCGTGAACGGCCACTTCACCGTTTACGCGGACACGACCGATGCCGTCGAAGGCTGCATCGCGGAAATCGAGGAGTCGCCGCTGACGGGCGAGGTCACGGCCATGCACCGGCGCCACGACTTCACGCACGCGATCGCCGCGCCCGGGAACGCGACCCAGGACGTCTTCGTCGAGTACGATCCGGACAACAGCATCACGGAATCGCTCGTCTCACGGGGGTTCATCCACAACGCGCCGATCCACGTTCACGACGGCGAGGAACACTGGCCGCTGTTTCTCGCCGATCCGAACCGCGAGGATCTCCACGAGAACCTCACGTCGCTACGCGAGGAGGAGGACGCGGACGTCTCGATCGAGAAGATCACCCGATCGCGGTCGGCGGCGCAGTCGAACGCCGATCTGCTATCCGTCCGCCAGCGGGAGGTCCTCGAACTCGCTTGCGATCGAGGCTACTACGGCTGGCCGAGAGCGGTGTCGCTCGACGACCTCGCCGACGAACTCGAGATCGCGAAACCGACCGTCCTCGAACATCTTCGCAAGGCCGAGGCGAAGATCCTCAACGCGGAACTCGAGTCGACCCGATAGCACCGCCGATCCTCGACGCGGTCACTGCCCGTCGCTTCCGAACGAGACCTCGACCCCGATACCCTCGTCGACGGCGCGCTCGTAGACCGTCGACGCTGCCGTCAGGTCCATGACCGCGCTCCCGACGCTTTTCACCACCGAGAGTCCGTCCGCGCGCTCACTCGGCCGATCGCCGGTGAACGCCGCCGCCAGCGGCCGGAGGTCTCCCTCCGCCAGCGACGTCCTGCGAAGGTCGCCCGTCTCGATCGCCTCCTCCGGCACGTCGGCGAACACCCGGTCGGCGCGCTCGACGAGGTCGGCCTCGAGTTCCTGCATCGAGGGCTCGTACGCGCCGATCGCGACGACGAGTTCCGCGTCGGTCGCGTCGGCCGGGAAGACGGGCTCCGAACTGGTCGTCGTCGTGACGACGACGGACGCGTCCGAGACGGCCGCGGCCGCCGTCTCCGCCGCATCGGCCGGAATCCCGTCCGCCCGAAGGTCGTCGGCGCAGGCGTACTTCGAGTCGCTCGGCGAGTAGATCGACACCGCGTCGAGTGTCGACGTCGCGGCGATCGCCCGCGTCTGCCAGCGCGCCTGTACACCGGCGCCGATGACCGCAAGTCGAATCGGCTCTGACGCGAGTGCCCTGGCCGCGAGGCCGCCCACGCAGCCGGTTCGGACGTTCGTTACGCGCGTTCCAGGCATGTACGCGACGGGCGTCCCGGTCCGGGCGTCGGTGAGCGCGATCTGGGCCTGGATCGTCGGGAGGCCCCGCGATTCGTTGCCCTCGTGGACGCTCGCGAGTTTCGTCACGTAGTACGGTTCGTCGTGGACGGCCGCCGGCATCGTCAGTCCGGTCCCGAGCGGGTCGTCCCCCTCAAGACCCGTCCCGACCGGGAAATGCGGTCGATCGGGTCGTTCGACCCTCCCCGCGGCCTGTTCCTCCAGCGCGGTCTCGACGGCCGGGAGGATCGTCTCCACGTCACACAGCGACTCGACCGCCCCTGCAGTGAGCACCGTGACCATAGGCGGGTGGTCCGCCGCCAGTAGCATATCGGTACCCCCTAATGGGACCCGTCGGCGCGGCGAGTCGACGCCGTGACAGAACCAGCACACTTACGCCACCCTTCGAACTACTGCCGCGTATGGTACGCGACGGGATCGATCGAATCGGCGTCGTCGGCGCCGGAACGATGGGGAGCGGAATCGCACAGGTGGCCGCCACGCACGGCTACGACGTGGTGATGCGGGACATCGAACCCGAGTTCGTCGAGAACGGTTTCGACACGATCGACGACAGTCTCGGCCGACTGGCCGGCCGGGACGCACTCGAGGACGACCCCGAAACGATCCGCGATCGGATCGAGGGGACGACAAGCATCGAGGCGCTCGCCGACTGCGACCTCGTGGTCGAAGCCGCCCTCGAGGATCTCGAGGTCAAGCAGGACGTCTTCGAGGACCTCGAGCGCGTCTGCGACGACGACGTGGTGCTCGCGACGAACACCAGCACGATCTCGATCACGTCGATCGCGTCGGCGATCGACCGCCCGGAACGCGTCGTCGGCCTGCACTTCATGAACCCGGTGCCGGTGATGGAGGGCGTCGAGGTCGTCGTCGGGGAGAAGACCACCGACGAGGTCGTCGACCTGGCCCACGAGGTCGCCGAGGATCTCGGGAAGACGACCTGGGAGTCCGACGACAAACCCGGCTTCGTCACCAACCGCATCCTCATGCCCTGGATCAACGAGGGCATCCGGGCCTACGACGAGGGCGTCGCCTCGAAGGAGGACATCGACGCCGGGATGGAACTCGGGACGAACGTCCCGATGGGGCCGCTGACGCTGGCCGACCACATCGGCCTCGACATCTGCCTGCACGCCTCCGAGACGCTCCACGAGGAACTCGGCGATCGGTACAAACCCGCCTACCTGCTCAAGCGGAAGGTCGAGGCCGGCGAACTCGGCAAGAAGACCGGCACAGGGTTCTACGAATACGAGTGAAGCCCCGCGGCGGGATCGAACCCCACGTCCCGACCTTGGCACCTGTTGGAATATCTTTATTTCTTCCGAGGCGAACGTCGGAGATATGTCCCCGCCGAACACGCCCTCGCGCCGCAGTGCCCGTCGTCTTGGCATCGTCGTCCTCATCGCACTCGGCGTCCCGGTCGCGAGTGCCGGTCTCGCCGTCGGCGCCTATCCGCCGCTGTCGGTCTGTGGCGTCTGCGACTCGATCGACGGCGCGTCCGACGCCGGAACGCTCGACGTCCACGTCGACGAACACGGCGATTCCCACTGGATCGCCCGCGTTCCGGTCACCGAGAGCGCCGCCGAGACCTATCGAACCAACCAGACCGCGCTCGAGGCGGCCGTCGACGAGGGCTGGTATCGCTACGACGTCGCAATCGACGACGCCCGGAACGTCGACGCCTCGATCGAGGACGGGACCGTCCGCGTGGCGTACACCGTCGCTGACGTCGCCGAGTCCGGCGTCGATGGCGGCTGGGTCTTCGACTATCTCTACGCCGGTGGGACGCGGTACCGGTACGACCTCCTGGCCGATCGCGTCACGATTCACGCACCCGACGGGGCGCGGGTGACGAACTCGCCCCCGAACGCCCGCGTCGAGGACGGGTCGGTGACGTGGACGAGCGACGACGGGATCGCCTCGAAGACGTACGTCACCTACGGCCCGTCCGGCGTCTCCGGCACGCTCGCCTCGTGGGGGACGGCCGGCGTCGTCTACGGGCCGCTGGTGCTGTCACACGGGCTCCGCGCGGGTCTCGCCCCGATCGCGATCGTCGGCCTCGCGACCGTCGCGGCCGGACGACTCGGCGGCGGCCGGTGGGGCGTCGCCGGCGGCGCCGGCCGAACCGTCGGTGACGCTGGCCGTCGCGGACTCGATCGGGTCTGTACCCGGTTCGACCGGTCCCTCGATCAGCGGACGCTCGCCGGGGTCGCCGTCGGCACGGCCGCCCTGCTCTGTGCGGTCAGCTGGCTCGCGTTCGGGCTGGGCCAGGCGATCCTGCTCGGGACGTTCGGGGTCGCGACGGCGGCGTTTCTCCCGCTCGGTCACGCGCTCGAACGGGACGAGTCCGCGTGGCGATTCGGCCTCTTGGCAGTCGCGGCACCGCTCGCGGCGACGATCGCGTTCGCGCCGTACTACGCGGCCGGGCTCGGTCCGTCGCTCGCCGGGCTGCTGTTCGTCCCGTGGGCGATCGGCATCGGGGTCGTCGGCTACTGGCTCTCGCTCGTCGGTCGGCGCGTCGGCGGGGCCGAAAGCGAGTCCGATCCGGGATAGGGTAGCTGTAGAGCGGCGTTTCGGCCATCCCCCGCAGAGAACGGCGAGGGACAATCGGAGCAGCTATCGCTCAGACGAAGTCGATCGTGAGCGGATACTCCCAGACTTCTCCGTCCGCGGCTTTGACCGCCGCGACGAGACAGAACACCGTATCCAGTAGCCCGACGAGGATCGCGGTGAAGACGCCGACGATGACGAGCGTCAGCACCATCGAGACCAGCATGTAGATCGCGAACGACAGTTGCCAGTTGACCGCGTTTCGCGAGTTTTCGCGGACGAACTCGTCGTCGGTCGAGAGCAAGAGTACGGCCGGCCCGATCGCCCACGTGAACAGCGCCAGGACGTGCGTGAGAGCGGCGATCGTCTTCGGGTCCGTCCCCGATCCGGTGGCGTACCCGGCCGGATCGGTACCCGTGTCCCGGGCTCGCGACTCCGAGCGGTCCCACTCGGCGGTGCTCGATCCCGGGTCGTCGTCATCGGCTGGTGTCGACACGTCGACCCCGCAATACTGGCAGTAGACGCTCGAGTCGGGGATCTCCTCGCCACACGACGGACAGTACATACCACTGCTGTTCCGGGCCTCGCCGTCAAAATTACGGTTCGTTCCGCGTTCGTCCGCGTCGGTCCGTCGCCACGCGCGGCGATCGTCAGCGTCAGTGGTGAAGCGGTTTCTCGGCCATCTCCTTGCGCAGGTCCTGCAGGTTCGATCGCGAGACGCCGTCGTCGAACTGCTGGAGGAGCGCGAACACCTCCGCTCGCGAGACTTTCACGTCGCCCTCCCGGATGACGTCCTCGGGGCGTTCGCGGAGTTCCCGCATCGTCCCGACCGCGAGCAGGTAGGGGATCGCCCACGCCGAGAGGCGGTTGCCGTGACTCTCCGGGACGATCTCGAGGTAGCGCTGGGCGTCGTCGAGGTACGTTTCGGCCCGGCCGGTGACGCGCTTGATCACGGTCGTGACGCCGCTGTGGTTCGACTCGTCGGTGACGGCTTCCAGGTCGACGTCCTCCTCGGCGAGCCACTCGGCCGGGAGGTAGACGTTGTTCTCCTCGTGATAGTCGTTCTCGACGTCCTTGGCGATGTTGACCAGTTGCAAGAGCAGTGCGAACGATCGCGCGTTCGTGCGCAGTTCGTCCGCACGGTCCTGCGAGGCCCCGCGAGCGACGAGCCCCGTGATGAGTTTGCCGACGGTGCCGGCGGCGTACCAGCAGTACTCCTCGAGTTCCTCGAGCGTCTGCAGGCGGAGTCCGCCCTCCTCGGCGTACCGATCGGTGAACATCGCCATCCCGCCGACGAGTTCGCGGACGGGATCGCGCATGATCTCCCGCGGTTCGTCCTCGAGCGCGTCGAACGTCCGGAGGACCCGCGGCGTCTCGGCGACGACCTCCCAGTCGGCGTTCGGCTCGTCCGGGATCCACGGCTCGACGTCGTCCATGAACGCCTCGACCGTCACGTCGGCGTCCGGATCGAGCAGCCGATCGTACTCGCTCAACAGGGCTGCCTGCGTCTCCGGCGGAATGTGACCCGCGTCCTCGATGGTGTCTGCAACCCGGCAGAGGAGATACCCCAGACAGATGTGTCTCGACATCGGCTCTTCGAGCCGATCGATAGTGATCGAAAAAGTCCGCGAAACGCCATGAACCGCCTCGAAACACCACTCGAAGTCGGCGTCGGCTGTCTCGTCGTGCTGTCCCGTGGTCATCTACTCGCGTTTGGTTTGTTCCCATCCCGGAAAAACGCCGCGGTCCCGGCGGGATATTCCGATCGCTGACAGAAGCGGCCGATCGAGACCTGTCGACGACGGTGACGGCCCCGGTCCGTCGGCGGGACGGGACTCGCGGCGCGGCGGAAATCGACACCACGACGAACAACGAGACACCCGTACGAAAACAGTAAAGAACCGACCGACCGATACTCCCGCTATGGACTTTGCGCTCTCAGTCGAGCAAGGGCAGATCAGGGACATGGTGTCGGAGTTCGTCGACGAGGAGGTCGTTCCCGTCGCGGACGAGATCGATCACGACGACGAGTTCCCCCACGACCTGGTGAGCGAGATGGCCGACCTCGGGCTGATGGGCATGCCATTCCCCGAGGAGTACGGCGGCGCCGGCCTCGACTACCACTCCTACGCGATCGGACTCGAGGAGATCTCGCGCGGGTCGGGCGGCCTGGGGACGATCGTCGCCGCCCACACGTCGCTGGCGGGCAACATGCTCTACGAGTTCGGCGACGAGTCCCAGAAGGAGGAGTACCTGACGCCGCTCGCGGCCGGCGAGGACGTCGGCGCGTTCGCCCTCTCGGAGGCGGGTGCGGGGAGCGACGTCCCGGCGATGGAGACCACCGCGGAGCAGGACGGCGACGAGTACGTCGTCAACGGCGGCAAACTCTGGATCTCCAACGGCTCCGAAGCCGACACCGTCACGCTGTTCGCGAAGACCGACCCCGACGCGGGGAACAAGGGCATCTCCTCCTTCGTCGTCCGGCCCGAGGAGGACGACGGCTTCTACGTCGAGGGCACCGAGGAGAAACTCGGCGACAAGGGCTGTCCGACGGCCGAACTCCGGTTCGACGACCTCCGGCTTCCCGAGGATCGCCTGCTGGGCGAGGAGGGCGATGGGTTCGTCCACGCGCTGAAGACCCTGAACGGCGGCCGCATTACGATCGCCGCCCGCGGCGTCGGCATCGCCCGCGCCGCCTTCGAGGAGGCTCGCGACTACGCGAACGAGCGCGAGCAGTTCGGCCAGCCGATCGGCGAGTTCCAGTCGATCAAGCACAAACTGGCCGACATGGACACGAAGATCCAGGCCGCCAAGCTGCTGATGCACAAGGCCGCCGACAAGAAGATCCGCGGCGAGAACTACATCAAAGACGCCGCCCAGGCCAAACTCTACGCCTCCGAAGTGAGCCGCGAGGTCGCCAACGAGGGCATCCAGATCCACGGCGGCTACGGCTACACCAAGGACTTCGCCGCCGAGCGGTTCTACCGCGACGCCAAACTCAACGAGATCTACGAGGGCACGAGCGAAGTGCTCCGGAACACGATCGGCGATCAACTGCTCGACGAGTAACCGGTCAGTCCCGACTGCGGTCTTCTTATCGGCGTTCCTCCGCTTCGAGGCGCGATCGCATCCACTCGTAGTGCTCTCGGACCCGCCGCTCGCCGGCGTCGGTCAGCGCGTAGACGTCGTGAATCCCCTCGGTGCGCTTCTCGACGAATCCCGCGTCGACCAGCGCCGACAGCGACCCGTAGAACGACTTGGGCTCGAGCCGATCGTCGTAGTGCGATTCGAGGTCGGACTTCAGCTGCTGGCCGCGCATCTCGCCGCCGGCCGCGAGCAGGACGCAGATGTCGCGTCGCCGGCCGCTCCGGAGCCACTTCGCCATGGGTCGACGTCCGCACGGCACCCGCTCGAAGGTTCCGGTTCCGACCGCGTCGGGCAGCCGATCGTCAGACGAGGAACCGACGTACCCGATCGATCGCCGCCCACGCGAGACCCCCGGCGATCGCCACGGCGAGCAGGAGTCGGGCCCCGAGTTCGAGGCGGGCGGTGCCGTCCGGCCGCAGTTCGTGGCGGAAGAGCACCCAGCCGTCGCCGCCGACGACCACGTCCCCGGTGCCGACGGCGAGGGCGTGAAAGACCAGCGCGCCCAGCGTCGCCGTACCCAGGACGAGGGTGCCGACGGTCCCAGTAACGATCGACGCGAGCGCGTCCCAGCGGGGGCCGCGATCGCCGGCCGCGTCGGGAGCGCCGTAGATGGCGATCCCCTGTGCGTCGGCGCGGGGAAGTTCGGCAACCCGGACGGTCGCCGGATACCGGGCCAGCGCGGCGGCCATGCGGAGGTCGCCCACCGATCCGGCGGCGTTCGCCGCGAGGACGACGACGAGGAGCGTGGACGAGAGGATCGCCATCGCGGCGATCCCGGCGGCCGTGATGCAGACGAACGGGGCGAGCAGGGCGACGAGCAGCTGGTTTCGCGTGTAGCTCGTCCCGCCCGTCGCGGCGTAGGCGTACGGCAGGAGGAACGTCGAGACCCCGACCCCGAAGGAGGGCGTCCCACCGTACCGGGCCATGAACAGGCCGTGGAGGAGTTCGTGCAGGACGACGACGAGCGCAACCAGGGCGAGCGCGACGACGAGCCGATCGAGGACCGCCGAGGGCGCGACCGCGGGGACCACGACCGGTTCGAACGGCTCGCCGCGGATCGCCCCGCGAAGCCGGCCGAACGCGTACGCGAAGCCGAAGAACGCGACCACCGAGACGGCGATCGTCCGGGCTGCGATCGACCGCGTGGGGCGAAAGGTCGCGATCGGCCGCGGCTCCGGTGCCGCGTCGGACTCCGTCGCTGTCACGCCAGACACTCTCGAGGGTTCGGAAAAAGTCGTATCGGTGTCGGTCGATCCGTCCGGCCCCGCCCCGGCCGCTGGTCGCCCGTCGCGTTCCCGGCTGCCGAAACCGACAGCTTCCCGGTGTTCGATTCCGGACTGTCTGTCATGAGCGACGACCAGACCGCTGAGGCGAACGGGATCCGGGCGACCTACGAGGAGACGGCGACGGAGCGGCTCCTCGAGTTCCGATCGACCGACGAGTCGACGCGTGCCAGCGGGACCGCCGCGATCGCCCAGAACGTCGAGGGCTACGCGATGCTGAAGGTTCGCCCGACCGCGGACGGCGACGAACTCGAGCGCTACTACGGGTTCGACATGGCGCTCGATCATGCCGGCGAGTTGCTGGGAGTCTCGCCGCACGACCTCCCGGTGCCGCCGGCCGCCGAAGATATGGGGATGTGACGTCGCCGCGCCTCGAGCGAAACCGGGAGGATCGTCCGGGTCATCACGCGACGATCGCGTACGTGAGCAAGAAGCCGAAGTACAGCAGGACGATGCCGCCGAGGACCTGGAGGCGGAAGCGTCGCATCGCGGTGCGCTCCTCGCGGACGGCCCGTTCGAAGGCGGCGCGCTCGCGATCGGCGAGCCGATCTGGGTGCGTGCGGCCGCAGTGGAGCCGTCGCAGGCGACGGTCCCGGAACGGCTGCCCGCAGTACGGACACCGCTCGGCCGGTTCGGAACCAGGGTCCGTCGTCGGGACCGGGGAAGACGCTGTTGGGGCAGTCTCGGGATCACCCATCGACACGGTACCCTGACGAACGGGAACCGCAACTATGTGTGTTGGGGCGACGGTCGCTCGCTGCGAGACGGCCCCGTCGATTGGATCTCGCCGCGAGACAGGCCGCCGACGGGGGCCAAAAGCGAGACGAATAAATAGCCGGAGCCGAAGAATCCAGACGAGAACAGCCGTGACAACCGAGTCGTTCCCCCGTCCGATCGGCACGCACCGACGGTTTTCAGCGCTGCTCGCGACGACCGCGATCGGCGTCTACCTCCTGTTGATCGTGGGGGCGACGACGTCGCTGACGAACGCGGCGTCTGCGTGTTCGACGTGGCCGACCTGTCACGCGCCGACCGATCCGCTCAGCCAGACGGAACTCGCGATCGCGTGGGGCCACCGGATCACCGCCGTCCTCGTCGGCCTGCTGGTCGCGGCGACGGCGTTCACCGCCGCGCTTGGCGACGTCTCCCGCCGCGTCCGGACGACCCTGCTCGCGGGGGCGTTCCTCTACGTCGTCCAGGTCGGCGTCGGTGCCGTGACGGCGACGGTCGGTCCCGCCGCGATCGCGCCGGGACTGCACCTCGCGCTCGGCCTCGTGATCTTCACGGCCGTCGTCCTCGCGCTCGCGTGGGATCTCGAACTCGAGACCGGTCAGGAGGACGACGTCATCGAACAGCCGGAGCCGATCGCGGAACCGGCCGATGCGGCGGCCGAGCGCACGCTTCCCACGGGACGGCTCGCCCGCGCCCGGCTGACCGCCTTCGCGTACTTCAAAATGATGAAGCCCCGGCTGATGTGGCTCCTCTGTCTCGTCGCCGCCGCGGGGATGGCCCTCGCCGCGGGCCCAGCGCTCGACGCCGCCACGATCGTCGCCACGCTCGGCGGCGGCGTGCTCGCGATCGGGGCCTCGGGGACGTTCAACCACGTCCTCGAGCGCGACGTCGATCGGCAGATGTCGCGGACGTCCGATCGGCCGCTGGCGACCGACCTCGTGCCGGTCCGCAACGCCTTGCTCTTCGGGCTCTTCCTGACGGCGGCGTCGATGACCGTCTTCCTGACGATCAACAGGCTCGCGGCGGCGCTCGGGTTCGCCGCGATCGTCTTCTACAGCGTCGTCTACACGCTCCTCCTCAAGCCGAACACGGTCCAGAACACGGTCATCGGCGGCTTCGCCGGTGCGTTGCCCGCGCTGATCGGCTGGGCGGCGGTCACCAACGAGATCGGTCTCCCGGCGCTCGCGCTCGCGGGCGTCATCTTCCTCTGGACGCCGGCGCACTTCTACAACCTCGCGCTGGCGTACAAGGACGACTACGCTCGCGGCGGCTTCCCGATGATGCCCGTCGTTCGCGGGGAGACCGAGACCCGGAAACACATCGTCTACTACATCGCGGCCACGCTCGTGGGGACGATCGCACTCGCCTGGCTCACCGACCTCGGCGCGCTGTACGCCGGGACGGTCGCGGTCTTCGGCGGGATCTTCCTCTGGGCCGCCGTCCGCCTCCACTTCGAGCGCACCGAGGCCGCGGCGTTCCGGGCGTTCCACGCCTCGAACGCCTTCCTCGGAGCGATCCTCGTCGCGATACTCGTCGACGCGCTCGCCCTCTCGGGCCCGGTGTTCTGACCGGGGACCGCCCCGTCGCGCGCCGGAATCCGCATCCCTAACAGTATCCAGTTCGTACCCCCAGCCGATGCACCGCCGTTCGTTTCTGACCGCGGCCGCCACCGGCACGACCCTCTCGATCGCCGGCTGTACGGCGCTCTTCGAGGCGTCGCTCCCCGACGAACTCGAAGGGACCGATCCGGACCCCGACCAGCTCCCGGCCCCGTCGATCGGCTCCGGGCCCGTTCCGATCGACGCGTACGTGGACTTCGCCTGCCCGCACTGTCACGACTTCCACGAGGACGTCCTGCCCGACCTCGAAAATCGTCTCCTCGATGCCGACGAGGCGACCTACCGCCACCGCGACTTCCCGCTGCCGGCCGGCGATCGGTCGATCGCGATGGCCAACGCCGCGCGGGCGGTCCAGGCGGAGACGAGAACGGAGGACGACCCGGCCGGCGAGTTCTTCACGTACAAACTGGCCGTGATCGAGGCCGACGACCTGAGCGACGACGGCCTGGCGGCGATCGCTGCCGACGAGACCGACGTCGAGGCGGCCGTCGTTCGCGACGCCCTCGACGCGGGGACGTACTATCCAACGCTTGCGGCCGACTGGCAACGCGGTGACGACCACGGGGTTGCCGAGACGCCGACGGTCCTGGTCGACGGGGACGAGGTCGACGACCCGTTCGACGCCGACGCGATCGTCGAGCGCGTCCGGGACGCCGCGTAGCTGTCGCGGGTGACTGGGGCCGGCGACCGACGGCTGGCCCGCCCGAGGCGTCAGGTCAGTTCGGACGCCGACTCGAACGCGTCGATCGCCTCGTCGTCGCCCGCGAGCAGGAGGCTATCGTCGGGTTCGAACACGAACTCCGACGGGACGTCCGTGACGATCTCGCCCGATCGCTCGACGCCGACGAGGATACAGTCGGTCTCCGGAATCTCGGTGTCTGCGAGCGACTGCCCCGCGAGGTCGTCGGCGTCGAATCGGACCACCTGTAGCTGCCGATCGTAAGAGAGGATCTCTTCGCGGAGGACGTCGAGCGCGAGCAGTCGGCCGCTGATGTCGGGGAGGCTGAGGACGTAGTCGCCGCCGGCCCGCCGGACCTTGCTCTCGTTTTCCGAGTCGTTCACCCGGACGACGATGTCGAGGTCGGCGGCGAGTTCGCGGGCGACGAGGACCGAGAGGATCGCCTCGTCATCGTCCCCGATCGTGACGACGTACGCGGTCGCCGTCTCGAGGTCCGCCTGCCTGAGTACCGATTCGCGCGTCACGTCGCCCACGACGTCGACGTCCTCGTCGTCCTCGACGTCGATGACCGTGCAATCGATGTCGGCCGATCGGAGTCGCTCCCGGACCGTCGAGCCGACCTCGCCGTAGCCGGCCACGACGACGCGTGATTCCTCGGGACGGGCGGGGGCAGTCCGAGCCTCGAGGGCTTTCAGTTGGGCCTCGCTCCCGGCGAGGAGCAACACGGTGTTCTCGTCGATCTCGAGGTCCGGCGACGGGGAACTGACGAACTCGCCGTCCGTCCAGAGGCCGGCGAGCGAGACGTCCTCCGACTCGAGGATGTCCGTCTCGGCCAGCGTCTGGCCGCAGATCGGACTCTCCTCGAAGACCGTTACCTCGACGAGGGAGAAGTCCTCGCCGAGACTCGTCACGTCGCTCAGCCGCGGGTCGAGTTCCGTCTGGATCCGTTCGGCGATTCGCTGTCCGAGCAGGTGACGCGGCGTCACGACGGCATCGGCCCCGGCGTACCGCATCGGCCGCTCGAACGTGAGGTCCCTGCTCATGACGGCGATCCGGACCGTCTCGGAGCGTTCCCTGACTGCGAGCACGACGCTCGCTGCGATCTCGTCGGCGGTGTCGATCACGACCGACGCGGCCTCGTCGATCCGCGCCCGATAGAGCGTCTCGACGGCCGTGGGGTCCCCGTGGACTACCGACACGCCGGCCTCGTCCAGTTCCAGCGCTTCCGCCTCGTCCTCGGCGACGACGACGTAGTCGACGCCGCGCGCCTCGAACTCGTCGACGAGCCGATCGCCCCGCGGCGAGTAGCCACAGACGACGACGTGGTCGGTCAGATCCGTGGTCCGTGGAACGTCGGGAGAGAGCGTCTCCTCGAGGATCGGCTGGAAGACGTAAGGCAGGACGATAAACAGGATCAGGAAGGTGCCGAGGTCCATCGCCATCACGAACAGGTTCGAGAGGGGCGAGTCCCACGGCGAGTCGGAGCCGTACCCCGTTCCCGTGACGGTCTCGACGACGACCTGCGAGTGGTGGAAGTAACCCGCCGATCGGCCCTCGACGGCGACCATGAGGTAGTGATACAGGATCGACGTCAGGAAAATGAGGACCAGAATCCCGCCGATCGTCTTGGCCGCCCGCCGTTGCCAGCGCTCCATATACGAGTATTGATCTCCCCGTTTATGAACCATTTTCGACAGCGACGGCGCCGCCCGGTACGGACCGCCTGGCCAGGATCCGATCCGTCGACACCCGTTCCGGGAGCCGTTGGCCCCTCACCGCGCGACCTCGATGAACCGGTTGACCGTCTCGTCGCTCCCGGCGACGATGAGTGTGTCGTCTTCCCGGATGGTGAACTCGGGCCCGAGGGTGGTCAGTAACTCCCCGCCCCGTTCGGCGGCGACGACCGTACACCCGAGTCGCGCACGAACGTCGGCCTCGCCCAGGCTCTGTCCGGCGAGTTCCGGCGCCGTCATGCGGACGATCTCGAACTGCGTCTCCGGCGTCAGGACCTCTTCGTCCTCGAGTAACACCGAGGAGAGCATTCGGCCCGTCACCGTCGACAGCGCGAGGACGTATTCGGCGCCCGCCCGGTAGAGCTTCCGGACGCTTTCGGTCTCGTTGGCCCGTGCGATCACCTCGGTGTCGGGGGCGACCTTCTCGAGGACGAGCGTGGCGTAGATCGCCGCCGTGTCGTCGTCGAGCGCGAGCACGATCGATCGGGCGTTCTCGACGCCGGCAGTGGCGAGCGCGTCCGGGTCCGTGACGTTCCCGACGACGTCGACGTCCGCCTGGTCGTCGCTGTCGATAACCGTGTGCGGGACGTCGGCGTCGTCGAGCGTTTCGCTGACGGTGCGCCCGACTTCGCCGTAGCCGGCGACGACCACGCGATAGGAGCCGTCGCCGGACGGGGAGATCGTTCGCGAGGTCAGTTCCGTGAGCGTCTCGTGAGAGCCGGCGACGAGCAGGATCGTATTTCCGTCGATGACCGTCTCGGGGTTCGGTGCCGGCTGGAATTCGCCGTCGAACCACGCCCCGATCACGTTGACGCCCAGCCGATCGCGCATGCTCGACTCGGCGATCGTCCGGCCGGCGAGATCGCTGTCGCGCTCGACGAGGAGTTCGGCGATCTCGAGTTGGTCGCCGAGTTCGATCGTCTCCTGGAGTTCTGCGGTCACCGATATCGTGGCTTTTCCTGCGAGGCTGTGTCCGAGCAGGTGTCGCGGCCGAACGACGTCGTTCGCGCCGGCATAGCGGTGGTAGGTTGCGACCTCCCGATCCTCCGCGACGCTGATGATCCTGACGTCGTCGCGGAGTTCCCGTGCCGTGAGGATCACTTCGGGATTGGCCTCGTCGGAGACGTCGATCACCAGGGCGCGGGCGTCGTCGACGTTCGCGGCCCGGAGGGTCTGCTCTTGCTCCGGGTCGCCGAGCATCGCGTCGATACCGTCGTCGACGAGGTCCATCACCGTCTCCCGATCGTCGTCGATGAAGACGGACGGGACGCCCGCGGCCTCGAGTTCGTTCCGGAGTACGTCTTCGCGTTCGGTGTGCGAACAGATGATGACGTGGTCGGTGAGGTCGGTCGACTCCGGCGGTTGCGTCGCGAGCGCCTGTTTGAAGAGCGGGACGACGACCAGCGGCAAGGCGAGGAAGACGAGCAACACCCCGCTGAGATTCATCAGGATCACGATGAGGTTCATGGGCGCACTCGTCCAGGAATCCGTATCGCCCCCGAACCCGGCGGTCGTCAGGATCTCGACGACGATCTGTATCGACTTGACCAGCGATCGGTCCGTCCCCTCGAACGTCGCCATCCCCCACTGGTAGAGGACGGCGTAGAAGAGGACGAGCCCGAATACGGGGACGAGCGAAATCCCGATGCGTCGCCACCACGTATTCATCGTTCCCGTATAGACACTGGAGCGTATCTAACCTGGCGGTTCGACGACGGCTCGGAATCGCGTCCCGCCGACTGCGCGTCCACACGTCGAGCCGCGTCGATCGACCAGATTCGGCCAGTACGTCAGGACCTCGAGCCCGTCTATCCGTTCGAAGTGGTCCACGTCGTCCGTCACCACCGGAACGTCGTGAACGAGAGCCGTCGCAGCGATCATCACGTCGGCATCCTCGATCGTCGTCCCGTCGCGCCGGAGCGTCGCGTCGATCTGCCCGGCGGTGGTCGCACAGTCGCGATCGAACGGACCCTCCCGGAGATCCTCCAGGAGGGTCCGTACCACGGCCCGCTCCCGATCGGTCGCCTCCGCGAGGTGGATGCCGTCCCAGAGCTCCATCACGGTAATCGAACTCACACGCGCCGTCCCGCGATCGTCCGCAGTTTCCACCGCCGACGCGACGCTCAGTAGCCGCCTTCGCCCTCGAAACAGTTCCCGCAGTAGTCGACGTCGGTCCCGAGTTCTTCGTCGGAGACGACTTGCGTTCGTGACGACGGGACGTGGGTGAGCGAGCCACACGCCGTCTCGTTCGAATCGATTCCTCGGTGAACCGTCTTCGTGTTGCTGTTCAGAATCCGGTACATCGATCGCGCAGACGACACGCCCGTCCCTAAGTGTACTCCCAACACGATTTGCGCTTGCGAGTGCACGCGAGACTGTCTTCCGGGCACGGCATTCCGTCTGAGACGATGGATCCGACCGATTCGACAGTCCGCGACTTCGGCGCCGGGGGCGAGACGCACGTCTGTACCTACGAGTACGACGCCGAAACGCCGGCGAGCATCGCCGTGATCCACGCGATCTGTGCCCTGACCGACGTCGACCCGATCGACGCGCCGACCGAACTCGGGTTCGTGTTGTACGAGCACGTCGACCCGAACGCGCTCGACACGCTCCTCGCGGACGGGACGGGGGACGGAGACGTCGTCGTCTCGTTCGAGGTCACGAACGGGTACACGTACGCGGTCGACGTCGCCGACGACGGTCGGGTCGTCGTCCGACGGGACGCGTGACGCAGGAATCGCGAGCGTATCGCCTCGGACGCGTGAGCGACGGCCGAACTGCTCGGCCTCGATCACCGGAACGACGGCAGCACCTCCTCCTCGTAGAACTCGAGCGCGAGTTCCTGCTCGGGGCCGATCTGGTGGACGTAGACGTGATCGTAGCCGGCGTCGATCGCCTGCTGGATGCTGTCGATGTGGGCCTGCGGATCCGGGCTGGTGGTCGTGCCGGCCTCGGCGATATCCTCCTTCTCGACCAGCTGGGCGGCCTGCTCGAAGTGAGCCGGCGTCGGGAGTTCCTGGCCGAGTTCGCCCGGGATCGAGCCGTTGGGCCAGTACTCGTAGACCGTGTCGATCGCCTCTTTTTCAGTCTCGGCGTAGCAGCCGTGGAGTTGCGTGTACGTCGGCCCGTCGCCGCCGGCGTCCTCGTAGGCCTCGATCGGTTCCTCCTTCGGGCCGGAACACCAGAGCCCGTCGGCGTTCTCGGCGGTCCACTCGGCGGTCTGGGGACCGAACGCGCTCGCGATCGTCGTCGGCTGTTCGTCGGGGACCGTGTAGAGTCGGGCGTTCTCGACCGTGTAGTACTCGCCGTGGTGGCTCGTCGTCTCGCCGGTCCAGAGCCGGCGCATGACGTCCATCGCTTCGTCCAGCATCTCGAGACGGACGTCGTGCTCCGGCCACCGCTGACCCGTGACGTGCTCGTTTAAGTTCTCGCCGGTCCCGACGCCGAAGGTGAACCGGTCGTCGAGCATCTCGTCGACCGTGGCGACGGCGTGGGCGACGTTGACCGGGTGAATGCGCATCGTCGGGCACGTGACCCCGACGCCGACGTCGATCTCGTCGGTCGTCGTCGCGATCCCGCCGAGCGTCGACCAGACGAACGGCGACTCGCCCTGTGCGGAGACCCACGGGTGGAAGTGATCGGAGATGGAGACGAAGTCGAAGCCGACCTCCTCGGCGTGGCGGGCGTTCTCGACGAGGGTCTTCGGTCCGTGCTCTTCGCTCGAGAGGGTGTAGCCGAGTTCGACCATGGGATGATCGGACGACGATCGGCGGCCTAATGGTTGGCCCTGCGACGGCAGTCACGCGACCGGGCGGTCGGCCGACCGACGGAATCGAACCCCTTACCCGCCACGCGTGGCTACCGGCCCGTATGGAAGCCGTGGTCGAGGCGGACGACGTTCGGAAAACCTACGGCGAGACGATCGCGCTGTCCGGAGCCTCCCTCTCGGTCGAATCCGGCGAAGTGTTCGGGCTGATCGGGCCGAACGGGGCGGGGAAAACGACCCTCGTTCGGGCCCTGACCGGGACGACGGACCCCGACGACGGAACCGTGCGGGTTCTCGGCGAGTCGCCGACGACCGTCGATCGGCACCGGCTCGGCGTGCTCCCCCAGGCGTTCTCGCCGCCGGACCGGCTGAGCGCCCGCGAGTTACTCGCCTACTACGCCGGCCTCTACGACGAGGCCCGCGATCCCGACGCGGTGCTGGCTGACGTCGGCCTCGCCGACGCCGGCGACACGTGGTACGAGAACCTCTCGGGCGGCCAAAAGCGCCGGGTCTGCGTCGGCGCGACGCTGATCAACGACCCCGACGTCTGCTTTCTCGACGAACCGACGACGGGGATCGACCCCGCCGGCAGACGGACCATCTGGGAACTGATCGAAGACCTGGCCGCCGGCGGGACGACCGTCGTCCTCACCACCCACGACATGGCCGAGGCCGAGCGACTCGCCGATCGGGTCGGACTGCTCGCCGACGGATCGCTCGTCGCGCAGGGGACGCCCGGGGCGCTCGTCCGCGAGCACGGCGGATCGAGTCGACTCACGGTCGAGACGTCGGCCGACCCGTCGGCGCTCGAGGACCTCGCGTTCCCGGTCGACGCCTGCGACGGCGCGCTCGTCGTCCGCGACGTCGACCCCGCCGAGATCGGGGCCGTCGTCGACGTCCTCGACGATCGCGGCGTGGCCTACACCGGCCTGACGTGGGCCGAACCCGATCTCGAGGACGTCTACCTCGCGCTGGCCGACGACGCCGAACGCGCACGGACCGATCGAATCGGCACTGCCGCCGGACTCGCGAAAGCGGGTGAGACGGCGTGACCCGACTGGGCCGCGTCGGGGCCGAGACCGGAGCCGGCTGGCGATCGTTCGTCCGTCGCCGGACGGCGGTCTTCTTCACGTTCTTCTTCCCGGTGATCCTGATCGTCATCTTCGGCGCGCTCGTCCGGACCGATCCGACGGGCGAGGGGCTCTTTACGGAGCCGCCGGCGTATTACGTCCCCGGCTACCTCGCCGTCGTCGTCCTCTTCACGCCGCTGTCGCGCATGGGCAGCGAGGTGGCGCGCCACCGCGAGGGGAACCGCTTCGAGAAACTCGCGACGACGCCGCTGACGCGGGCCGAGTGGCTGCTCGCCCAGACCGTCGTCAACGCCATCATCATCGGCCTCGCGAGCCTGCTCATCCTCGGGCTAGTGATCGTGCTGACGGGCGCCGAGATCGTCTTCTCGCCGCTTCTCGTCCCCTACGTCCTCGTCGGCGTCGTCTGTTTCAACGGCGTTGGCGCCATGCTCGGGAGCTACACCGACTCCCAGGACGGGGCCGTCGCCGCCAGCAACGCGATCGGCCTCCCCCTGCTCTTCCTCTCGGAGACGTTCATCGCGCTCGACCAGTTACCCGGCTGGTTCGAGCCGCTGGTGAACCTCTCGCCGCTCACCTACTTCGCCCGCGGCGTCCGGTCCGTGACTTCCCCCGACGCCGGTGCCCTGGCGGTCGCCGGCCTCGATCCCGCGCTGGCGAACCTCGCGATCCTCTCGGGGCTGGCCGTCGTCGCGTTCGCGCTCGGAGCCCGATCGATCCCGCGGACGGACTGATAGGGTCTGCTGTACCGATTTTTCGAATCGAACAGCAGAAGCCGCGTCGTTTTTCGAACGCGGGGCATCACGTTTCAACATGTAATACGATAATGTAATCTGCAGTAAACTATCTAGAACGTATTTGAACAGTTCATATAATTTCTGGACTGTTGCATCTATCGAACGTGCTGGTCGTATACTTATCACGTGATGAAATACGTCACATCCGAAATGTCTCGACAACGTGACCGTACGAACCGGCGAACAGTACTGAAGGCGTTCGGTGCGACCGCGATCGGTCTCGGTGCGGTGAGTTCCGCGGCGAGTGCAACTGCGGGAGAAGGCGATCGTAGTGCGCGACTGGAACTGGTCGGACACACCACGCTCGGCGCGCGAGACGGCGCGAATACCCACGGCGCCGTCAGTGAGGCGCACGACCTCGCGGCAGTGGGGTCGTTCATCGCAGTCGATCCCGAATTACGTATCATCGACATTTCGGATCCCGCTAACCCGGAAATGACCGCGACGATCGAAACCGGTCCGGGTGGGGACATCCGGAACTCGGACATCCATCCGTCGGAACCGTGGGTGTTCACCGCCAACGAGGGATCGGTCGACGAGGACGGCGAGGGCGCCGGATGGTCCATCGTCGACGCGAGCGACAAGCACGATCCCGAACTCGTCTCCCACAACACCATCGAGGGCGCGACCAGCGGCGTCCACAACGTCCAGGCCTTCAAGGATGAGTACCTCATCACGGCGGGCCACGGACTCGGGATCGTCGTCTTCGACATCACCGATCCTACAGAGCCCGAGAGGCTGTCGGTCTACCCGGCCGGCGAGGACGGCGCGCACGCCGCGCACGTCCAGGGCGACTACGCGTACATCGCAAGTCGGGACACCGGCCTGGAGATCCTCGACCTGAGCGATCCCGAGAACCCTGAACTGGCTGCCGCGTTCCTTTACGAGGAACACCAGGACGAGACCGAAATGCACCTCGGGCACGCCCATCACGCGGTCCCGCACCCATCGAGGGACATCGTCCTGCTGGGCGAAGAGATCGGAACGGGCGAACCCGGCTACAAGCACATCATCGAGTACGACCTCGAGGACGGCGAGACCGAACTACTGTCGTCGTTCCAGTTCCCGCAGCACGCTACCCAGACCTCCGAAACGGTGTTCTGGTGGACGGGGCACTTCTCGGACTGGGGCGTCGGCGACCAGGAGGACGTCCTGTTCAGCGGCGACTACAAGGCCGGCGTCCAGGTGTTCGACTGTTCGGATCCCGAAGACCCCGTACGAATCGACCAGTACATGCCGACCGAGGGCGTCGGTGAGGTTCGCCGAGAAGACCCCGAACGGTTAGGGCTGGTTGACAACGTCCCGTTCACCTGGGGTGCGGAAAGCTCGCTCGCGGGAGACAGCGGGCGCGTCTACGTCTCCGACGCCACGACCGGGTTCTACGTCTTCGAATTCGAGGGATACTGAGAGGTGACCAACGATGGTACGAGAGCCAACACTGTCACGACGAACCGTTCTCGAATCGCTCGCAGCTGTCGGCGCGATCGGTAGCGTCGGAGTGGCGAGCGCCGCGCCGTCGGATGGGAGCGACGATCAGTTACGACTGTTCAGCGAGCAGGCCGTCGGCGACGCCCGTGAACTGGTCACACAGCAGAACTACGCGTACGTGGCGACCACCGACGGAATGGCCGTCGTCGACTGGCGCAACCCGCGGCGGCCAGAACTGGTGGCGAAGATCGAGGCGTCGCCACCCCACGAGATCGGCGGCGACGACGAGGGAAGCGTCGGCGGTATCCTCGACGTGAAGGTCGACGGCGACGTCGCCGCGATGGCGCACAACGGCGGGACGGGCATCACGACGGTCGACGTGAGCGATCCGGCGAACCCCCAGGAGTTGGCGTTCTACGACGACGTCGACTCGACGGGTGTCCACAACTGCTTCCTCTACGAGGGCCACGCGTATTTGACGGTGGGCGATTCCCGCGAGACGCCGTTCGATTACACCGGCGTGGAGATCGTCGATATCAGCGATCCGTCGAACCCCGAATTAGCGGCAATCTGGCGGTTGCGCGACGAATTACCGGGATTCGCTGCTGCCGGCGTCAATCCAAACCACGATATCTACGTCCAGGACGACCTGGTGTACAACGCGTTCTGGGACGCTGGCGTCGTCGTGCTGGACGCGAGCGATCCGAGCGACCCGCAGCTGGTCAGTCAGTTCGGCGAGGCACCCGAGGCGGACACGCCGATGGGAGATGACTTCCCTTACGAGCGGTACCTCACGAATCCCGGCAACGCCCACTACGTCCAGCCCTCGCCTGATGGCGACTACACCTACGTCGGCGACGAGACGTTCCCGAACGCGTTCGAGGAACCCGAGAACGATACCTACGGCGGCGTCCGGATCTTCGACACCCGCGACTGGGACGACGTCGAGCAGGTGGGGTTCGTCTCGCCGCCGGATGCCGACGCCTTCCGGACGTCGCACAACTTCGACGTGACCGCGAACCGTCTTCACACCTCGTGGTACGACGGCGGCGTCCAGGTCCACGACGTCACTGACCCGTCCGATCCCGAGAAACTCGCCTCCTACCGGACCGACGACACGTCCTTCTGGGCCGCAGTTCGCGAGCGCGGGTTCACGCTCGCCAGCGATATCGGTGGCGGTCTCGTCGTCCTCCACGACGATCGCGGTCGGGCGCGGTCGCCGGGATTCGATGGGGACGGACCGCCGGAAGATCCGGGCATCGACGTCTCCACGACGGGGGACGGGACGTAGCGAAACCGGAGTGGCGGAAGTCGGATCACGACTGCGCCGAACGCCGGGTCCCGACGACCTGATACTGGCGCGGTGCGGCCGATCGCGCCTCGCGTCTCGGACACCGGTGTGCTGGCTCCCGGCCGGGTCAGGTTTCGTCGACCCCATCGGCTGCCGGGAGCGTGAACGAAAACCTCGAACCCTCGCCTGGTTCGGACTCGACCCAGACCTCGCCGCCGTGGCGCTCGACGATGCGCTCACAGAGTGCGAGTCCGATGCCGCTGCCGGACCCCTCGTCGACGGCGTGCAGGCGCTCGAAGACGTCGAAAATGCGATCGGTATCCGCGGGATCGATCCCGATTCCGTCGTCCTCGACCGAGATCACCCACTCGCTGCCCTCGCGGTGGGCCGAAACGTCGATCCGCGGCGGTTCGTCTCCCGAGTACTCGATCGCGTTCGAGAGCAGGTTCTGGAAGACCTGGCGCAACTGGTTGCC
Organism: Halosolutus amylolyticus; assembly: GCF_023566055.1. NCBI lineage: Archaea > Methanobacteriati > Methanobacteriota > Halobacteria > Halobacteriales > Natrialbaceae > Halosolutus > Halosolutus amylolyticus. The sequence continues at coordinate 468,911 of NZ_JALIQP010000003.1, forward strand.
GTCGCCCACGACGCGCGGGAGCGGTTCGGCCGTGATCTCGGCGTCGTGCTCCTCGATCTGGAGTTGCAGATCGCGGCGGGCGTTGGCGAAGCTGTCGTCCAGTTCGATCGGTTCGAGCGGGTCGCCCCGCGTCTCGACCCGGGAGAATTCGAGCAGGCCGTCGATCATCTCGCGCATGCGGTCGGCGCCGTCGACGGCGAACTCGATGAACTCCCGGCCCTCCTCGTCCAACTCGTCGCCGTACCGATCCTGGACGAGTCCGAGGTAGCTCGAGACCATCCGCAGGGGCTCTTGCAGGTCGTGGGAGGCCACGTAGGCGAACTGCTCGAGTCGCTCGTTCGACTCCTCGAGCCGTCGCTGGTACTCCTTGCGCTCGGTGACGTCCTGGGCCATGAGCATCCCGGCGAACACCTCGCCGTCGGTGTCTCGCACGGGGACCGCGTGGACGGTCCAGTCCCGTTCGCGGAACGCGACGTCGACCTGAGTCGTGGTTCCCTCGAGTGCGCCACGACACGCCGATTCGAGCGTCGGGGCGATCTCGTCGGGGGAGAACTCCTCGATCGTCGCGCCGACCACCTCGCTGGCGTCGAGATCGATCTCCCCGAGCGCCTGTCCGCCGACGAGGCTGTACCGGAGGTCCTCGTCGAACAGGGCGATCGTCCCGTTCGGGAAGTGTTCGAGCACCGTCTGGTAGCGCTGTTCGCTCTCCTCTAGGGCCCGCTCGCGCTCTTTGCGCCGGGTGACGTCGGTGTCGATGCCGACGATCCGATCGACGGTGCCGTCCTCGCCGCGGACGGGTGTCGCCCGGGCGTGTATCCACCGTCTTTCGCCGTCCGGTCTCTCGATCCGGAACTCCTCGTCGTACTCCGCCTCGGGAAGACCGGTGTACGCCTCCCGGACCCGTTCGCGGTCGTCGGGATGGACGACCTCGAGAAACGAGAGCGCGTCGTCGTACAGCGAGTCGCGATCGAGTCCCCAGACCTCCTCGTAGGCCGGGTTGATGTAGGTCAGCGATGCCGGATCGTCGGTGGTCATCCAGACGACCTCCTCTAAGTGCTCGCTGAGCGTTCGGAACCGCTCTTCGCTCTCGCGAAGCTTCGCCTCCATCTCCTTGCGCTCGGTGACGTCGCGGACCACCCCGATCCGTCTGGTTCCGTCCTCCGTGGACTGGATCGTAAACCGGTTTTCGACCGTCCGGGTGTCGGTCCCGTCCGACCCCACGACGATCGATTCCTCGAACGTCGGGCTCCTCCGCGAGGTGGCCACGTCGGTCTGGTCGGCCTCGATGGACGCGAACGCTTCGCCGAACACGACTGACGCGTGGGTTCCGTGCAGTTCGTCGCGGCCGAACCCCGTCAGTGCCGCGAACGAGTCGTTGACCAGTTCGAAGCGGCGCTCCTCGTCCAGCACGTAGATGCCGTCGTGGGCCGTCTCGACGATGGTCTCGTAGCGCTCGAGGTCCCGTTCCCGGTCGAACCGGTCCGTGACGTCCTCGAGCGCGAAGACGACGGCGTCGAGTTCCCCGTCGCAGTCCCGAACCGGGGCCCCGTTGATCGATACCCAGACCCGCTCGCCGTCGGGCCGCAGGACGCCGGTCACCTGGTCGAACACCGGCTCCCCGGTCTCGACGACCTTCGGGAAGGGCAACTCCTCCGCCGCCAGCGGTTCGCCGTCCGGACCCACCTCGTCCCACTCCGGATCGTCGTACCGGAGGTTACCGATTTGCGCTTGCTTCCGGCCGAAAATCTCCTCTGCCCGGTCGTTGGCGAATCGCAGTTCGCCGTCGACGTCGACGATCGTGATCCCGATCGGACTCGTCTCGACGATCGTATCCGCGAGGGCGGCCTCCTCGTCGTGTCGGCGGGTCTCGCGGCCGTTCCGGATCGCCGACGCGAGAACGTTCGCCACGTTTCGGACGAACGCCGCGTCCCCCTCGTCGAATTCCCGCGGCACGGTCGCGTGGGTTCCGAGGACGCCCCACGGGTCGTCGGTCGGACCGACGATGCAACTGACGCCGCTGACGATCTCGTGTTCGAGAAGCAGGTCCGGCGCGTCGAACCGTTCCTCGGTACGGAGGTCGTCGACGACGACCGGATCCGCCACCCCGAGCGTGTAGCCGGCCTGCGAGTCGCGCGTGGCCGAAACCGTCTCCGAGCCGACGACGTCGTCATCCCACCCGCAGCCGTCCCGAAGCAGGAAGCGATCGTCCCCGGGCAGCAACTCGAGGAGTTTGCAGGTGTCCGTTCCCAGGGTCGTCCGTACGGCTTCCGTCGCGTCCCGGAAGAGCCGATCGAGATCGGGATCCTCGAGCACTCGGTCGCCGAGGTCGGCCACGACCCGTTGCTGGCGAACGTGGTCGTGGCGGTCCGATTCGGGATCGGAGGAGGGATTCATCTCGGCTGCGCTAATCCGCGACCGGCCGTAAAGGCTTGCATTGAAAACCACAGAATCACGATCGGCTCACAGGACCCGCTGGACGCGCCGACTCCGGAGCCCGCCCCCACAGCGACCGGATCGATCGACACCACGTAATTAGGGGGCGCCCTTACACCGCTAGGTCCCCGAATTCCTCGTGAGCACCATGACCGCCCATACCCCGTCCGAGCCGATCGACATCCTCCTCGTCGAAGACAACCCGGGCGACGTCCGCCTCACGCGGGAGGCGTTCAAATCGACCGACAGCGAGATACGCTTTTGCACCGCCACCGACGGTGACGAGGCGCTGGAGTTCCTCCACCGGTGCCAGCGGGACGACTCGCGATCCTGTCCCGACATGATCCTCCTGGACCTGAACCTCCCGCGGGTGGACGGCTTTACGATTCTCGAAGTGCTCGAACGCGACATCGAGGGGCCGCCACCGCCGGTGCTCGTTCTGTCGAGTTCGGCCGACGAGGCGGACATCGCCAGGAGCTACGAACGCGCCGCGAACGCGTACCTCACCAAGCCGACCAGCCCCGACGAGTTCAGTTCGATCGCCCGCGCGATCGAACGGTTCTGGATCGAGTCGGCCCAGCACCCCGCACCGACGTAAGGACGATCCCGCCTCGACCTCCGGCCTACTCGTCTCTTCCCATCCGATCGGTGTAGTCCCAGGTCGAGACGACGGCCGGGTCGATCGTGATCGTCACCTCCTCGCGATCCTCGCGGAGGAGGTTCCGGGCCAGCGGCGAGTCCGTGCCGCCGAGGTAGCGCTCGAGGAGGTCTCGAAGCGTCTCCTTCTCGGGATCGGGCTCGATCGCGGCCGTGCCACGACCGCGGACGCCCCTGTACGGCGGGTGGTTCGACGATATCTCGAACGCGACGCCCTCGTGCTCGCGAAGAAACGCGACGACGTCCGCGTCGGTTCCCGTCGCACACTGGAGGACCCAGTCGGCGGCGTCGTCACCGGCCGATCGGCAGCGGTACCACAGCGAGACCATCCAGAGGGTACCCGACGGCGTCTGACAGGCCAGGCGGACCGGAATCGTCGCTTCCGCGAGAAACGAGCGAATCTCGTCGGTCGAGAGGGGGCCGCGGACGTTCATACAGGAGCTATCGGCCTCGAGGGGCATAAACGCGGGCCGTCAGGTCGCGTCGTCGATCAGTTCCTGGACGTCCACGCGCCGACCGGTGTCGGCCGCCTCGTAGGCGGCCTCCGTCAGCGCGGTGACGGACAGGCCCACGGTCGCCGGAACCTCCGGTTCGGCTGTGCCCTCGATCGAGTCGAGAAAGTTCTGGAGTTTGGACGTCGTGAGCGACGCGAAGTCGGTCTGGGCTTCGATGACGCTCTCGTAGACCGCCGCGTCGCGCTCCGCGAGGCGGATTCGCTCGCCGTCGAAGGTGACCCGACCGTTCGTCCCCCAGATCGTGTACCCCTCGAACGGCGCGAGTTCGACCCCCTTGCCGCTGATCGTCACGCCGCCCAGCACCCGCTGGCCGTCCCGGTCGAGTTCCACGGAGAGCGAACTGTTGACGTCCACGCCGGGGCTCGCGTACTCGATCGTCGCCGAGACGTGCGTCGGCTCTGCGTCGGTGAGCCAGAGGATCGCATCGAGCAGGTGCGAGCCGGTGTCGTAGAGCTGGCCGCCGCCGGAGAGTGACGTGTCGACCCGCCAGGTCCCCTCGTGGAGGTCGATCCAGTTCTGGCCGATGGCGGCGTTCACGGCGTGGATCTCCCCGATCCGGCCGCTGTCGACGATCCGTTTGATCTCCGTAAACCCCGGGTGGAAGTGGCGCTGGTAGCCGATCTGGATCACGAGATCGTTCCGATCGGCTCGCTCGATTAGGTCGACGGCGTCCGCGACGTCGGTCACCATCGGCTTCTCCAGATAAACGTGAACGTCGGCCGCGAGACAGGCCCGCGCCTGGTCGTAGTGGAGCGTGTGCGGCGTGACGATCAGGGCGACGTCGACCTCGTCGCCGTGGGCCGCGAGCATCTCTCCCGTCTCGGCGTAAGCGGGCGCGTCGAACTCGCTCTCGAACACCGATCGCGCGTCGGCCGAGACGTCGACCCCGGCGACCACGTCCACGCCGTCGAGTCCGGCCAGGATCTCGAGTTCGAGCTGGCCGAGGCCGCCGATACCGATCGCCGCTGCACCGAACTGCATACACGCTGAGGCCACGTCCGGGCGGAAAAGCGCTTGCCAACCGATCGCGTGACGTGACATTCGCGTCGCCAGTACGGTCTTCGTTGCCGATCCGTCCGGGGTGAGTCTCACCGGAAACTACTCTCACTCGGCTAGCGTACGGCACTCCATGCCCGTCTGCCCCGGCTGCAAGTCCCGGCTCTCCCACGGCGACTGTATCGAACACTTGCGCTACTGCAAGTGGGTCTGGAGCGACCACCCCGAACGGGAGTCGCGGTGGGGCGAACAGCTCCTCGAACAGCTTCGCGAATGACGACGTGCGATCGCGGCGAACACGCCCCCGGCGCGAGCAGCCCCTAGAACGGGAGCAGGAACGTCGGCGTGAACGTGTAGTCGAAGGCGTGGTTGAGTAACACGTAGGTGACGACCCCGAGGACGAGACTCAGGATCCACGAGCCGGCGGCGATCCGGCCGACCCTCGCGTGGGCGGTGTCCCGCAGTTCTGCCGGCGTGTGGGTCAGCCCGAGGATCAGCGCGTAGAGGACTACCGGCACGGCCACGATCGAGAGGACGATGTGGATCGCCAGCATGATCAGGTAGGCGTAGTAGACGAGATCGGGCCCGACGAAGTACTTCTCGCCACCCCCGCCGACCCGGAGCAGGTAGACGACCAGGAACAGCAGGATCAGCCCGAACGCGCCGGTCATCGCGAAGCGGTGTTTCTCGATCTCGCCCGCACGGATCCAGCGCCAGCCGGCGACGAGCAACACCGTCGCCGACGCGTTGATGATCGCGATCGCGTGCGAGAGGACGTGCACCTGCTCGTTCGTGAGATCGGGATAGAACGGGACGTCGAGGACGAACGTCCCGACGACGAGTCCGTAGCCGACGATCGTCAACAGGAGCGTTACGCCGATCGGGCGCTCTCGAAGGCGTCGTCTCGCGTCCGCGGTTGCCATTGTCGAGGGTTAGGAAAGCGTCCGTATCTGTCTTGCCCTTCCGGACGGCTCACCGGTCGAACGGCAGTCGATCGAGCCGTTCGCGGACGAGGGGTTCGATCTCGAAGAGGTAACGCTCCGTGTCCTCGACGCCGGTCCCGTCCGAATCGGGGACGTGCTGGGTGTAGATGACCTCTCTGACCGTCACGTCCGCGGGGATGTCCGTCGCGATCACGACCGCACTGAGTCCGCGGCCGGGTCGGAGGTCGACGTCGGTGCCGCACCATCGTCGCGGGAGTCGATCGGCGTGCGGGGCGACGATGCTCGAGCCCTCGTAGAGGAAGCCGTCGTCGCCGACGAAACTGGCGTTCGCGTTCCCGTCCCAGTGGAGCGTTCGGGAACTCGTGTTGTGGACCTCGAAGAACGCGACGGTCCGTTCGGTCGCCACGTTGACCTGGCCGTCGACGAGCCGATCGAGGTCGAGGTCGTGGACCAGTCCCGACAGGGAAAGCGTGAGATAGTGGCCGCTGACGGTCAGTGCGTGATCTCCGGGCGGGTCGCGGTCGGCCGGGTCGTAGGTCGGCCCCGCCCGTCGACCGTCCGGCGGTTCGATGTCCCCTGCCGGAACAGCACCGCCGTCGGTCTCGTGGGCGGCCGGTGCACGCTCGTCCACGAGTTCCTCGTAGGCGGTCTTGATCCGCAGAAACCGTTCGCGAGAGCCACCCTGGTCGGGATGATGGTCCGTCAGTAGCTCCCGGTAGGCTCGCCGGACCGCCGCCTCCTCGGCGTCCGGCGAGAGCCCGAGGACCTCGTAGTGGCTCTCCATCGTGACGGTACTTTCTGTGTGGACGAAAAGAGTCTTTCTCCTGCGTATCTCCCGCGATCGGCGGTGGACCCGCGGTCCTCGTACGGATCGTTGTAACGTGTTACCGGTGTTCCCCGCCCCGGTCGGGCGATCACCGGTAACGAATCACAACAGACCGTCTCAGTCGACGACCGTCTCGTCGATCGTCACCGACCCGCACTCCTCGACGGTGATCCTGTGGCCGCAGTACGTGAACGAGACGGAACCGCCGGGGCGGGACGCGTTCCCGGGCCGATCGGCAAAGATCGCGTCGAGCGCGTCGGGGTCGACGACCTCGTGGAGCGACTCGTACTCCGGCGGCCCGAGTTCCTCCGGTTGAACTCCCTTTACAGTTGCAACTGCCTCGACGACCGCCTGGCTCGGCGGCCGCTGAACCGTCGTATCGACGCCGTCACCGCCCCCCTCCATGCTACTCGCTCCTTCCCAGGCCGATCGAATAAATGTATCCCTTTCGGGTCGGGATACTGATAGACCTGATCCTTCGGTACCTTCGGTATCGAAGGCTGTGCTGTCGGGCGACAGGCGTCCGGTTTTGTAGTGTTCGACGATAACAAAATTCGCCGCAATTCGACGATCGTACTAGATTACGGATACGAATCTCAGGAGATGTGTATGGCGGGCTTTCCGGGGCGGGCTTTCGCGGCTGACTCCGAACCCGGCGTGGCCGTCCGGACGGCCACGTCCGCGTCGAACTCGTCGGTTACGAGCCACGTCGCCCGTTCCAGGAGAGAGCGCTCCCGATCGCGAGGGAGTTGCTGGCCGGCCTCCGGGTCCAGGTCTGCGAGGAACGACGCGACGGTCTCCCGATCCACGGGAACCGCCTCGTCGACGGCCCGATCGACGATCGACGCGCGCTCCTCGGACTCGTCCGCGGCCCGGAGCGCCGCGACCCGGTACTTCCAGTCCGGCGCAACGACCAGTTCGATCCGTTCGGGATCGTCGATCGCCGCCACGTCGACGATGTCGCGGACGTCGTCGACGGTCGTTTCGATGAGTCGCCGCTCGCGCTCGTAGGCGGTGACGTCCCGATCGGGGTCGGGCCAGTCCGCTTCGACGACGAGTCCGTCACCGCGGAGTTTGTTCCAGAGTTCCTCGCCGAGGTGTGGTGCCATCGGGGCCAGCAGCGCCGCCAGCGTCAGCAGACCCCGCCGGTAGGTCGCCTCGTGGGGCCGATCGAACTCACGGTAGCGCCGGAGCAGGCGCGCGAGTTCCCGGATCTCCGTCGCCGCACGGTGGAACCGGAACCGCTCGTACTCGTCGGTCACCGCGGCGATCGTCCGATCGATCTCGGCGGCGAGGTAGTCGTCGTGGTCGCGCCGTTCGACGCGGGTCTCGTCCTCCGTGACGAATTCGGTCACCATCCGATGGACGGTCTGCTGGAGGTCGTAGGCCCCGCGTACGTCGTTCGCGGTCCACTCGAAGTCCTGTTCCGGATGGGCCGCCGAGAGGAGGAACAGCCGCGTCGTCTCCGCGCCGTACTCCTGTGGCGTGACGACGTTCCCTTTCGAACTGGACATCTTCTCGCCGTCGTACAGCACCGTTCCCTGACTGACGAGTTTCTCGACGGGTTCGCGCCGGTCGAGCAGGCCGATGTCGGCCAGCGCCCGAGTGAAGAAGCGAATGTACAGCAGGTGGAGCACGGCGTGTTCGTCGCCGCCGACGTAGACGTCGACCGGGAGCCACTCGGCGGCCCGATCGACGTCGAACGGCGCGTCGTCGAGGTCCGGCGAGAGGAATCGCAGGAAGTACCACGAGGAGTCGACGAAGGTGTCCATCGTGTCCGTCTCGCGGCGGGCAGGTCCGCCACACTCCGGGCAGGTCGTCTCGCGGAAGGTGTCGTGTTCCTCGAGCGGGTTCCCCGTCGTCCGGACGAACTCCGGCAGTTCCACGGGGAGATCCTCGTCCGGCACGAGGACGTGACCACAGTCGTCACAGTGGACGACCGGGATCGGCGTCCCCCAGTAGCGCTGACGGGAGATCAGCCAGTCCCGCAGCCGGTAGGTGACGTCGTCCTCGATCGCGTCGTGCTCGTCGGGCAGTTGCTCCCGGACGGTGGCACTCTCGAGTCCGTCGTACGCCGGCTGATCCGGGATCGAGAGCCGTCCCTCGCCCGTGTACGCCGCCGACTCGAGGTCGAGGTCCGGGTCCGGGACATCGTCGGCCGCCTCGGGGACGAGGACCGACTCGATCGGCAGGCCGTGTTCGCGGGCGAACGCGTGGTCGCGATCGTTGTGCGCGGGGACACCCATCACTGCGCCGGTCCCGACGTCGTCGAGGACGTAGCCCGCGACGTACACCGGCAGTTCCTCGCCGGTCAGCGGGTTCACCGCACGCGCGTCCGTTTCGACGCCGTCGAAGCCGACCTCGTCCGGCCCTCGCTCGCGGACCGTTGCCACGTAGTCCGCGACCGCGTCGTCGGCTTCGGCCAGTTCCCGCGCGAGGTCGTGACCCGGCGAGACGGCGACGTAGGTCGCCCCGAAGACCGTCTCGGGGCGGGTACTGAACACGTCGACCGCGGTAGTCCCGTTTCCGCGGCCGTCGTCGCCGATCGGTTCGACGTCGAACGTGAGTCGCGCGCCTTCCTGCCGGCCGATCCAGTTGCGCTGGATCTCCCGGACGCCGTCGGGCCACTCCGCGAGATCGTCGAGGCCCTCGTACAGTTCCTCGGCGTAATCGGTGATCGTGAAGAACCACTGGTCGAGTTCCCGGCGACCGACTGGGGTCTCACACCGCCAGCAGACCCGATCGTTGCCGCTCGCTCGTTCCGAGGCCTCACTACGTTCGGCCTCGCGGCTCGCGGCCTCGTCGCTCGCTCGTTCCGAGGCCTCACTACGTTCGGCCTCGCGGCTCGCGGCCTCGTCGCTCGCTCGTTCCGAGGCCTCACTACGTTCGGCCTCGCGGACCTCGACCTGTGCGTCGGCCAGCACGGTCTCGCAGTCCGGACACCAGTTGACCGTCGCGGCCTCGTACTCGACGAGTCCCTCCTCGTAGAGGCGCTTGAACAGCCACTGGTTCCAGCGGTAGTAGTCTGGCTCGCAGGTGGTTATCTCCCGGGACCAGTCGTAGCCAAAGCCCATCGTCTCGAGTTCCTCGCGCATCCGGCGGATACATGCCTGCGTCCAGGATTCCGGATCGCTCGCCCGCTCGTAGGCGGCGTTCTCCGCCGGGAGGCCGAACGCGTCCCAGCCCATCGGATGGAGGACGTCGTCGCCCTGCATCCGTCGGTAGCGGGCGTAGGCGTCCGTGATCGCGTAGTTCCGGATGTGGCCCATGTGGAGTTCCCCGGAGGTGTAGGGGAACATTCCGAGGACGTAGGTCGGATCCACCGCGTCGTCGTCCAGTTCGTAGACGTCGTCGCGCTCCCAGACGTACTGCCAGAACTCCTGCACTTGCGCGTGGTCGTAATGACTGGTCATTCTCGGGAAAGCCGTTGGCGCTTACTCGGCGTGCCGGCTATATGATTGTTCGGCCGATCGACCGGTTCCGATCGCGACGGAGCGGTCGTCGATTCGGACCCGATCGGCGACCGGGCGGGACCGATCGACGCTGTGGGCGCCGCCTAACAAAACCGGTCGCGATCGAAGTCGGACTCGATTCGCATGTCCGGCGAGGATCCGGTGCCGTCCGATCGCGTCGTCCTCCTCACGGTCGCGGTCGTGCTGGGAACGGGCTGTCTGCTCGTCGTCGCGTTCGCGCCCGGACTGGTCCTGGACGGGTCGACGCCGTCGGAGTCGGGCGAGAGAGCGGAGACGCCGCTCGTCGTCGATCGGAACGTCACCGGGACGGGGGACGGGAACGAGACGGCAACTGCGGAGACGCCGGGAACCGACGAGGGGTCGTCCGAAGACGGGTCCGACTCGGAGACGGCGTCGGGAAGCAGTGCGGACGAACCCGATTCGGACCGGTCCGAATCGCGGAACGAACGCGGCGGTGCCGATCGCGCCGATGGGGCGCCGGACCGCGAGGATGAGGAAAACCCGCCGGACGACGGCGACGGCCCGCCGGATCACGCCGGCGGTTCGGGGCCGCCAGACCACGCCGGGTCGCCATCTGACGGCGATCGCGGACCGCCGGATCACGCGGGCCCGGACTGATACGGATTGCTGTACCGAGTTACCGGCGCAACCGCCGCCCGGATCGCGGTTGCGCCGAAAATGACTTACAGTAAACCGTATGACGTGTACGCCGGGACGTCGGCGCAGCGATCCGTATCACTCGTCGGTCTCGAACTCGAGCGCGACGCCGTTGATGCAGTACCGTTTGCCGGTCGGCTCCGGACCGTCATCGAAGACGTGCCCGAGGTGGCCGTCGCAGTTGCTGCAGACGACCTCCGTGCGGACCATGCCGTGGCTCCGGTCGATCTTCGTCTCGACGGCGTCGTCGTCGGCCGGATCCCAGAAACTCGGCCACCCGGATCCGGAGCCGAACTTCTCGTCCGTCGTGAACAGTTCCTGGCCGCAACCGGCACAGCGGAAGACGCCATCTCCGTCGACGTTCAGCAGCTCGGAGGAACCGCGGGGTTCGGTGCCACACTCCCGCAGGACGCGGTACTGGTCGTCGTCCAGTCGGTCCCGCCAGTCGTCGTCCCGCTCCGATCGCTCGTCGTCGGACAGTTGGTCTGTCATACCGTCTCGTAGGCGTCGAAGCCATTTGAGTGGCGTCCCTCCGAGCGCGGGCCGACGATCCCGGCCGATCGGCGCGTCGGGAGCGGTCACGACGGCCGTTCGTGCCGGTCACGAGCGATCGACGGACTAGCTCCCGGTAGACGAACTCCGGGCGGAACACCGGTATCGTCCGGCAATTCGGTACCCATTCAAGAGGCCACCGTCAAGACTGGCCTGTACCTGCGGGCCGAACCGAATAGGGTGTCGCGCCCGACCGAACGGATATGGAAACACGATGGGCGACCGTGGACGGTGTCTCCGTAGAAGTTCCTGCGGACTGTACCTGCGCCGACCTTCGAGAGGCGTTCCGGAAGCCCGACGACGCCGTCCTGATCGCCGTGACCGGCGACCTCGTGTCCGTCGTCCACGACGAGGAGACGCCACTCACCGAACTGGTCGCGGGCTGTGCCGAGACGTACTATTTCTGGCGGGACGAGGAGTACACCCGAACCGGGATCCTCGACGTGCCCGAACTCGAGGCGGCGGTTGCCGACGACGACGCGGCCGAATCGACCTTCCAGCGGCCCGGAATCGATCAGTAATCGTCACGGCTCGACCCATTCTCGCCGCCAGCAACGACGATCGTTCCCGACGGATGCCCCCTCGAGTGCCGTCGGGAGTCCTCCCGTAGTCCGGGTAACGTTCCCAGTTCCGGTGCTACTCACAGTCGGTTCCCGACGACGCTGACCTGCTTCGGCCAGCCGATCGAATCCGTCGTACGGGTCTCCCTCGCGAGAGCCGACGCTCCCGGCGGGGCTGGCGGTTCCCGGGACTGTTTCCCCGCGTGAAACGGTTTATCGAGAGTATAGTGAACTACCGAGGAGCGAAACTGCCGGGTAATGAAGCCACCTGAACCGGTGTGTTGCGGGCGCCCCAGTCCGCAGCGCATCCCGACTCGCCCGCTGGATCGCGCTCCACCAGCCGGCGTGGTGAGATCGACCGAACGACTTGCCACCCAGTGCGTCACTGGGTCCCCCATCGACCGGCCGGGACCGGGGAGAACGGACGGTTCGACGGGTGCGTGACTTACCGACCACTGTATACTGACAATGCGCCGTAACGTCCGACACAATCGTGCGAAGTCGCGATCGATTCAGACCAGCGTCCAGGTGTTGCTCACCGTCAGCGGAATCGTCCTCCTGCTGGCCGGACTCACGCTCGCCGCGAGTGGCGCGTCCGTCGGCGGGGCGCTCGGGTCGGTGAGCGACGAATGGGACGGTTCGGATTCGGGCGACGACGTGGACGGAGCGGACGACATACCCGACGACGCGGACGGGAGCGACGACGCGAACGAGACTGACGACGCGGACGGGAGCGACGACGCGAACGAGACTGACGACGCGGACGGGAGCGACGACGCGAACGAGACTGACGACGCGGACGGGAGCGACGACGCGAACGAGACCGATAGTGGCGATCAGGACGACGGACCCGGAGAGGACGGCTCCGGGGACGACGGCACCGACTCCGACGGTAACGAGACCGACGGCGACGACGGCGGAAACGAGACCGACGACGACGGACCGCATACGCTGACGGTGATCGTCGAAGACGACGACGGCAACGCGATCGACGACGCCACCGTCGAGGTCGACGTCGCGTTCGGCACGACCGAGGAGCGAGACGTCGACGTCGACGGCGAAGCCGAGTTCGAACTCGAGGACGGCCGGTACACCGTCACGGGGACTGCGGACGGCTACGCCGACACGAGCGAGCAGGTCGAGATCGACGGCGACGACGAGACGGTCACGCTGACGCTCGAATCGACCGACGACGGCGCCGACGATGGCACCTCAACGCTGACCACGATCGTCGAAGACGACGACGGCAATGCGATCGACAACGCGACCGTCGAAGTCCAGGAAGACAGCCTCTTCGGCTCGAGCGAGGAGCGAGACGTCGACGGCGACGGCGAAGCCGAGTTCGAACTCGAGGACGGCGACTACACGGTGACGGCGACCGCGGAGGGCTACGACGAGTCGACGACCGACGTCACGATCGACGGCGACGACGAGACGATCACGCTGACCCTCAAGGAAAGCTGACCGCGTCCCGACGCGCCCCAGTATCATCGGCCCAGCTTCACTGGCTCCGGGGGCAGATACACCAGCCACCCGCTCTCCCGTACCGGCGATTTTCTCGACCCTGTACGGCTGGTTGACGAGACATCGATCACGACGCATACTGATACGTCGATCCGCTCTTCCCGAGCGGGCGTGTGGTCGCCCGGCCAGGGGCTACAGTAACCAGTGAAACTGTGTAGATATCGATCGCACGACGGCTGTGCGATCGGGTGTCCGCTGATTTTCAGTAGCTACGACAGCGTCCGACCATGCGGTCGCATACCCTGGTCCCGGTAGACGTCTGGATCGGGTCCAGGGGTGACTATGACCGTCGGCCCGGCACCCGGGCGCCGGGCCACGTGGCTCCGGTATCGGAGCGGATTGCCCAGGTCCCGGGTCGGCGATGGTCGGTGAGTCTGGCATCGACGGTGGTCCACGTGACACCGGAATCGAAGCCAGTCCCCGTTTCCAGTCTGCCGGTGCAAACCGAGCGACGCTCCGGCACAATCCGATCGAACCGCGTCCGTGAGCAGACAGTGGCTCGAGGCACCTACGCCGAGCGTCGTGACGATCGATCGCGGACGAAATCGGGCCCGGGGTCCAGTGATCGGTCCGGGACGCGGTTCACGGTCGTTCGGCTGACGAGTCGCCGCTCGTTCCTGCTGGCGCTGGACTATAGTAGCAACTGAAACGATTTACACACTGATCGCAAAGACGTCCTGCGATCAGGTGTGCATTGACTTTCAGTTGCTACTATAGCGCGCGACGGCGCACCGAAATCGAGTTCGAGCAGTCGGCGCGCTCCGTGTCGTAGTTCATCCACCCCCGTCGTCGAATCGATTGCCACCGACGGGCAACGATCGACTCCCGTTCGGTGGGCGCCGCCGCATCTTCGAGACGACACCATGCATTCGACGCCGCTGTGCGTCTACTACGAAACGAGAGTGGGAACGGTCGAACCGAGGAAGAGAACAGGTCGAGCCGACGGCGGAGACGACTCCCGACCGAATCGACTTGCCTGGGGATCGATCGCACGAACGCCGTGTGGCGGCGACGCCGATCGAGAGCGCCGACCGGGACTCGGCACCACCGATCTGGATCCAGGTACCACGGATCGCTGGTCGACGCTGTAACCGACTACGTCGCACGAACTGGAGCGGAACTATCGCAGGACGGACGTGGATGGCGGCCGCTTGCCGTCTTCGGTTCGAACGATGCAGGAAAAGGCGTTATTTCGGGACCGACGGGCTCATTCGACCGTCACGCTCTTCGCGAGGTTGCGCGGTTTGTCGATCGGTCGATCGAGCAGTTTCGCGGCGTGGTAGGAGAGCAACTGCAACTGGACGTTTGCGAGCAGGCCCGCCCAGACGGGGTGGGTCTCGGGAACCGACAGGTGGGCGTCGGCGACGTCGACGAGCGGGTGGTCGTCCGGCCCGACGGCGACGATCGGCGCACCGCGGGACTGGGCCTCGATCGCGTTGGTTCGAGTCTTGTCGTCGTCGCTGCCCGTCGAGACGGCGATCACCGGCGACGCCTCGGTCACGAGGGCGAGCGGGCCGTGTTTGAGCTGACCGGACGCGAAGCCCTCCGCGTGTTCGTAGGTGATCTCCTTGAACTTCAGCGCCCCCTCGAGCGCCACCGAGTGACCGAGGCCGTTCCCGATGAAGAAGTACGACTGGCTGTCGAGAAACTCCTCCGCGAGGGCCTCGGCGTCGGTGGTCTCGAGGACGGTCTCGACCTGCTGGGGCAGGTCCGCGAGGGTCTCGAGCATCGCGGCGCGATCCCCGTGGGGCGTCGCGTCCGGCACGTCCCCGGCGATGCGCTGGGTGAGCAACGCGAGCGTGACCGCCTGCGAGGAGTAGGTCTTCGTCGCGGCGACGCCGACCTCCGGGCCCGCCCGGATGTAGACCGCGTCGTCGGCTTCGCGCGCCGCCGTCGACCCGACCACGTTCGTGACCGCGAGCGTTCGTGCGCCCCGATCGGCACCCGTCCGGAGCGCGTCGAGCGTGTCAGCGGTCTCGCCGCTCTGGGTGACCGCGACGACGAGCGTGTCCTCGTCGACGGGGCCGGCCATCGAGTCGTACTCGCTCGCGCGGAGGACGTCCGTCCGGACGTCCGCCGCCCGCAACAGCTGTGCGCCGTACATCGCCGCGTGGTACGACGTTCCGCAGGCGACGAACTGGACGGTCTCGACGTCTTCGAACGTCCCCGGTGACAGCGCGTCGAGCGCCACGTCACCGTCGTCGATCCGCCCCTCGATCGTGTTCGAGAGGGCGGTGGGCTGGCCGTGGATCTCCTTCAGCATGTAGTGGTCGTACCCGCCTTTCCCCGCGTCTTCGGGATCCCAGTCGACGGTGTCGACGGGACGATCGACCGGGTTCCCCGCGAGGTCGGTGATCCGGTAGGAGTCGGGTTCGAGGACGACGAGGTCGCCGTCCTCGAGGTAGATTACCTCGTCGGTGTGATCGAGGAACGCGGGCACGTCACTGGCGAGATACCACTCCGCCTCGTCGAGACCGAGCACGAGCGGGGAGCCCTTCCGAGCCGCGTAGACCCGCTCCTCGCCGTCGACGATCGCGGCGATGGCGTAGCTCCCGTCGAGGGTGTCGACGGCTCGCCGAACCGCTTCCTCGGTGTCGTCGACCGTCCCCAGGTACTCGTCGATGAGGTGCGGGATGACCTCCGTGTCGGTGTCGCTCTCGAACTCGTGGCCCTTCTCGCCGAGTTCCGTCCGGAGTTCGTCGTAGTTGTCGATGACGCCGTTGTGGACGACGGCGACGTCGCCCGCGGTGTCCGTGTGCGGGTGGGCGTTCTCGTCCGTCGGCGGCCCGTGCGTACTCCAGCGGGTGTGTCCGATCCCCATGTTCCCGTGGGGCCGGGTGTCGAGCGAGGACTTGAGGTCCGAGACCTCGCCGGACGTCTTGTGGACCTTGACGCCCGAGCCGTTCTGGACGGCGATCCCCGCCGAGTCGTAGCCGCGGTACTCGAGGTTCTCCAGTCCCGACAGTAGCGTCTCCGCCGCCTCACCCTGGCCGATGCGGGCGATGATTCCGCACATCAGCCGTTCACCTCCGTTCGCGAGACGTGCGTCGACCACGGTACGCCATCCGGCGATCGGTGGGGGACGGATCGATCGACGGCTGCGTCGGTCGTGTCGCCTCGATTCGAGACCGCTGCCCGCAGTGCAGTACTGTTCCGTGTCATTGTTGATTCCTACCCGCGTCCGTCGTCCACTGCTGGACGGGCGGGCCTCCACTCTCCCCCAAAACGGACAGCGGCCATTACTATACGACGAATAAGACGATCGCTGTCGACGGTATCCCGTCAGACACGGTTTCGCGCTGTGCAATTCGGCCGTTCGCGGCCGCGATCGTCACGATAGTTGGGGATGGATGCGCGTCTCGACGTCTCATCCTCGAGATCCCGCGGCCGACGCGCGCAGGTCACCGGGCCGGTATCGCGAGGAGGCGGCTGATCCCGCTTACTCGGGGCTTAAACGGCGTCAAACGTGAACGGGATTTGTGCGCGTCGTAACGGCGTGGCGACGCCACCGACGGTGCCGTCGCGATCGGAACGCGGGATGCGACTGGGACGCAGGTGGCAGGACGCGACTGGGGCGCAGTTGCCAAGGAACGACTGGAACGCGAGCCGATCGGGCGACGAGTGATGGGAAAAGTGGTGGTCGTCGGCGCGGTGGGGCCGGAATCGCTTCCGAGTGGTGCGAAACGGAGCGGTGACAACCGGCGCGATGGTGGCTTACGGTTTACTGTACGTCATTTCCGGCGCAACCGCGATCCGGAGGCGGTTGCGCCGGTACATCGGTACAGCAATCCGTAACTATGGAAGCGGGTTCTCGACCTCCTCCGACCGCGTCTCATCGTCCGGGTCGCTCTCGGCGAGGGTGATGACGTTCTCCCTCCCGACCGACGACTTCTCGATCGTGCCGTCGGCGTCCATCTGTGAGCAGATCCTGCTGACCTTCGACTTCGACCAGCCGGTCTCGTCGGCGATCTGGTGCTGGCGAATGCGACCCTGGTTCGCGACGAGCAGTCGGACCACTTTCCCTTCGTCGCTCAGAAGTTCCGGTGGCGTCTCGGGCGAGAGGTACCGTTCGTATCCCAGGTGATCGTCGGTGCGTGAGTCGGTGCTCTCGTCCGATTCAGTCGTCGCCTGCGTGGGCAGCGGAATCGACGCGACCCCGACGTCACGTTCCGACAGCATATCCGCGAGACGGATTCCGACGAGTCCGCTGACGAGCAGGAACAGAACCGCGACCATGGTGACTTCCCAGATCGATGCCGCACGGAGCGGTTGCATCCAGGACAACGGTCCACCGGAGTGGATGCCGATCCTGGAACCGATCGCCGGGATTGCGATCGCGTCTACTTCGGAGTGGTAGCTCGGAGCGGAAACCATGCCAATCGGGTCTCTGCTGTGGATCGACGCGATCGAGATTCCGACTCCGGTCTGGGTAGTGGACACCATGGGTTATCACGGCTCTGTCGCGGTCGGTGCGTGTCGAGTCACGACCGTCGTGACCTCGCCGACCGCACTGGCAATCGGATCCGGGGGACCTTCATTATGAATCGGCACATGAGCGTTTAACACCAGTATAAACGCCCGTCACGCCATCTTCCCGTCGATCCGGCAAACCAGTTAGTTCTCTTCTCGATCGGCCGGATTCGATCACCCGGCCCGCTTGCAACCGTTTATTCGAGGTATAGTAAACGGCCCCCGCCGACTTGGAGAGTCTGAGGCACGCCCCCGATTGCGGGCACAGCACTCCACACGCAGCAATCCGCACAGTAACCGTCGCACTCGGTCGTGTGACGGCCCTGCGACAACGTATCACCCATGACCACGACATTCAGCGACAAGAAGACGCGAGACGACGATCGAGAGCACGACCGGTACGAACTCGACACGAACGACGGGGGAACCGCCCTCGAACACGTCGAGGAACCGTCCACACGCGAGGCGACGATCTGCGTCGTCGGGCTCGGCTACGTCGGACTGCCCCTCGCAGTCGGCTTCGCGCAGTCGGAGTACCGCGTGCTCGGGTACGACGTCGACGAGACGACCGTCGGACGACTGCAGGCGGGGATCGACACGACCGGCGACCTCTCCGACGAGGCGATCCAGGACGGGGACATCTCCTACACCACCGACGCGAGCGTGATCGGCGAGGCCGACTACGTCGTCATCACCGTGCCGACGCCGATCGACGACGACGATCGGCCGGACCTGAGCTACGTCGAGAGCGCGGGGGCCACCGTCGGCTCGAAGATGACCCCCGGGACGACGGTCGTCCTCGAGTCGACCGTCTACCCGGGGTCGACGCGCGAGGTGCTCGTCCCGGCCCTCGAGGAGGCGTCCGATCTCGTCGCGGGCAAGGACTTCTTCGTCGGTTACTCGCCGGAACGCGCCACGCCGGGCGATCCCGAGCACGGCCTCGAAGACGTCGTCAAGGTCGTCAGCGCGCAGAACGAGACGGTGCTCGACGACGTGGCGACGCTGTACGAGTCGATCGTCGACGCGGGCGTCCACCGCGCGCCCTCGATCGAGGTCGCGGAGGCGTGCAAGGTGGTCGAGAACGCCCAGCGCGACCTCAACATCGCGTTCGTCAACGAACTGTCGATGGCGTTCGACGAGATGGGCGTCGACGCACAGGCGGTCCTCGAGGCGGCGGGTACGAAGTGGAACTTCCACGACTACCGGCCCGGCCTCGTCGGCGGCCACTGCATTCCGGTGGACCCATACTTCCTCGCGTACCGATCGGAACGGGACGGCTACGATCCGGAACTCGTCCGGAAGAGCCGGCAGGTCAACGAGTCGGTGCCCGACCACGTCGCGGACATGACGATCAAGGCGCTCAACCGCTGTCACAAGACGCTCCGGGACAGCCGCGTGCTGGTCCTCGGACTGTCGTACAAACCGGGCGTCGGGGACATTCGCAGTTCGAAGGTCGACGAGGTCGTCGACGCACTCTCCGAGTACGACGTCGACGTCGCGGGATTCGACCCGTTCGCCGACGACGACGCGGTCCGGGATGCGTTCGGCATCGAGGTCCAGGAGACGCTCTCGTTCGAGGGATTCGACGCGGTACTGCTCGCGACCCCGCACGCCGAGTTCGGGGAGCTGGATCTCGGAGCCGTGGCCGCCGAACTCGAATCGAACCCCGCACTGATCGACGTCGCCGGCACCTACGAGGAGGCCGACGCCGTCGATGCCGGATTCGTCTACCGGAGGTTGTGAGACGATGCGCGTCGTCGTAACGATCCAGCACCCCGGCCACGTCCACTTCTTCCGCAACCCGATCGCGGAACTGGAGGCGCGCGGCCACGAGGTACACGTCTTCGCGCGCGAGAACGGCGTGGCGATCGACCTCCTCGAGGCCTACGACATCGACCACGAGGTGCTGGCCGGCGAGTCCGGCGGCCTGCTCTCGCTGGCCGCAGTGCAGGCGACCTACGAGTCGCGACTGTTGTGGCGTGCGAAACGGATCGATCCGGACGTGATCACGGCGATCGGCGGCGTCGCGGCCGCTCACGTCGCGTCGGTGCTGCGAACGAAGAGCGTCGTCTTCTACGACACCGAACACGCGACCCTCATCACGAAACTCGGCTACCCGTTCGCGGACGTGATCTGCACGCCCTCGTGCTACCGGGACGACGTCGGGCCGAAGCAGGTGACCTACCCGGGCTACCACGAACTCGCCTATCTCCACCCCGATCGGTTCGACCCCGATCCGTCGGTGCTCGAGGCGGTCGGACTCGACGACGACGAACCGTTCGCCGTCGTCCGACTCAGCAGCTGGGGGGCCTCTCACGACGTCGGCCACGGTGGCTTCGACGACCCGCACGAGATCGTCGATCGCTTCGAGGACGAGGGGCTCACGGTCCTGCTCTCGGCGGAAGGAGAACCGCCGGAGGACCTCGAGTCCTACCAGTTCTCGATCGCGCCCGATCGGATGCACGACCTGCTGGCGTACGCCGACGTCGTCCTGAGCGAGGGGGCGACGACCGCGTCGGAAGCCGCGGTCCTCGGCACGCCGGCGGTCTACGTGAACCCGCTCTCGCTGGGCTACACGACCGAACTCGAGTCGGAGTACGGTCTGCTGTTCGAGTACACCGGCGAGATGCGACACGTCCGCGGGCTCGAACGCGCCATCTCGATCACCGAGGTGCCCTCCGACACGTGGGCCCAGCGTCGCGCCGACCTGCTCGAAGACCGGGTCGACGTGACACGACTCGTCGTCCAGCAACTCGAAACGCTCGCGCGGACGCCCGCGACGAACCGATCGACGCGCGCCAGCACCGCGAGCGAACGATGAAGGTGCTCCAGCTGGTCACGACGCCGCGGCCGTTCTTCGACCAGCAGGTGTCGGTCCTCGAGGATCGCGGCGTCGACTGTACGGTACTCGGCGTCCCCGGCCAGCACGGCGGCGACTCGTCCCGATCGCCGGCGGCGTACGCGACGTACTATCCGAAGATCCTCTCGGAGATCCGGAACGGCGACTACGACCTGGTGCACGCGAACTACGGCCTCGTCGCGCCGTTCGCGCTCGCCCAGCCGACCCGGCCCGTCGTGGTGACCCTGTGGGGAACGGACCTGATGAGCGAGCAGTCGTGGCTCCGATCGGTGAGCCGGTTCGGAGCCCGCCGGGCGGACGCCGCGATCGTTCCGAGCCGTCCCATGGCGCGGGAACTCGATACCGGGCACGAACTGATCCCGTTCGGCGTCGACACCGATCGATTCAGGCCAATGGCGCGCGACGAGGCCCGCGAGCGCGTCGGCTGGGAGACCGATCGACCGATCGCGCTCTTCCCGTACGACCGCGACCGCGACGTGAAGGACTTCTCGCGGGCCCGCTGGATCGTCGATCGAGCGGACGTCGACCTCGACCTGCGGACCGTCTCGGGCGTCGATCACGAGGAGATCCCCGACTACATGAACGCGAGCGACGTCCTCCTCGTGACGTCGAAACGCGAGAGCGGGCCGATGGTCGTCAAGGAGGCCGCCGCGTGCAACCTGCCGATCGTTTCGACCGACGTGGGCTTCGTCCGCGAGACGATCGAGGAGGTGGACAACTGCGTCGTCAGCGACCACGACGGGGCCCTGATCGGTGGGCTCGAGCGCATCGTCGCCGACGGGGGTCGAGCCGACGGGCGCGAGTCGATCGACGGCCTCGGAATCGACACACTGGGCGATCGGCTCCTCGACGTCTACCGCCGGGTGCTCGACGGAACCGGCGGGACGGGCCAGCCGACGGAGGTGAGCCATGGAGTATAGATCGCTGTCGGAACTGCGACCGCTGCGACTCGACACGGTCGCCGCGATCGCCGGCCTCCTGATCGCGATGGGGCTGTTCCCGCTCCGGCTGTTCGCGTCGCAGATCTACCTCGACACGGTGCCGATCGTGCTCGGGACGGGCTGTGCGCTGTACCTGGTCGCCCTCTACCAGCAGGAGAACGCACGGACCCTCCCGACGCTTCCCTCGGGGGTGGCGATGGCGCTCCCGAGCCTCGTCCTGACCGGACTCGCCGGGCTCGTCGTCCTGACGATCGTCCAGGGGACGCGAACGCACCTGTTCTTCGCGGGCGCGAGCGTCGTCGGGACGCTCGTCCTCGGCCAGATCCTCTTCACGAGCGATCGCGATTTCAAGCCGGGACTGTTGCTTTTCCAGGTCGTCTGTTTCGCGCTCGTCTTTCGCTTTACCGCGCTGTACGTGACGCCTGGCTACATCGGGATCGACATCTGGACGCACACGGAACTCGTGCGCGCGATCCTCACGGAGGGGACGCTCGATGCGATCTCCGACGACAAACACTACGCGTCCCCGTTCTACCACCTGCTGGTCGCCGCGTCGGCGTTGCTGTACGACGTGCCGATCCGCACGGCGGTGTACCTCTCGGTGGGGCTCGCGATGCCGCTCTCGATCCTGCTGGTCTACGCGGCGACGAACCTGCTCGTCTCCCAGCGGTGGGCGACGCTCGCGGCCGCGTGTTACGCCCTGGCGAGCCACGTCGTGATGTGGGGGATACATCTCATCCCCACGAGCCTGGGGCTCGTCTTCTTCCTCGGAATGCTGTACGCGCTGATCCGGGTGATGCGGATCGAGTACACGTTCCGGGACTTCTCGTTGCTCCTCCTGTTGAGCGTCGCCGTAATTCTCACCCACCAGGTGTCGACGTTCATCATGCTCGTGTTGCTGATCGCGGCGTTCGTCGCGCAGCTCGTGTTCGTCGTCGGTCCGCTCGGGCTGACGCGACTCGACGCGAGCGTCTTCCGGGCGAAGAAGCCGGTCAACCTCGTCGGTCTCGTCGTCTTCAACTTCGGGCTCACCATCTTCGTCTGGTCGCTGACGCCGTATCGCCAGCAGTCGTTCCTGGCGACCGTCCTGAGTTTCTTCAGGCAGACGGTCGAGGAGAGCGCCGGCTTCCTCAACATCGCGAGCGACTCGTCGGCCGATCCGGCCCAGGCCGGGACCGAGACGACGACGCTGCTCGAACAGCTCGTCCCCTACGTCGACGCCCTCGGCTTCCTGTTCCTGCTCGGCGCGACGTTCGTCGGCTGTCTGTACGTCGTCCACCGCCGGCGCGCCGAACAGTCGGTGTTCACGCTCCTGCTGGCGTCGGCGTTCATGCTCGTGTTCGTCATGGGGATGCCGATGTTCGGGATCCACACCTTCATCCCGACGCGCTGGTTCGCCTTCCTCTACGCGCCGATGGCGATCCTCGGCGCGATCGGGCTGCGAACCGTCAGCGGGAAGCTCTCGCCGGCGCTCGTCGTCACCGTCCTCCTGCTGTTCGTGCTCGTCTACCCGGGCGCGATGATCTTCGCGACCGAGAGCAACATCGACAATCCCGCGTTCGACGACCAGCACGAGCGCCTCGCGTACGATCGGACGGAACTCGCCGCCGCGGAGTCGATCGCCGAGATAACCGGCTCGCCGGACGGCAGCGAGATCCGTCCCGATCAGCGACTCTACACCGATCACCCCTACCAGACGCTGCTCAGCCGAACCGGCGCGTATCCGTCGACGACGACCGCGACGGTCCCCGACGGCGGCGGCGCGGACCACGACTACACCGTCTACCGATCGCGCCAGTCGTCCGACGCGGTCTACTTCTCGGACGAGCGCGGCGAGGGGCGGATCGAGCAGATCTCGCCGGACCGACTGTGTCGGCCCGATCAGGCTACGGTCTACACGAACGGGGACGTGACGATGTGTACCCCGTCGCCGGCGAGTCGGTGAACATCCGCGCGCCGCCGTCTCACTCTCGAACGAGCAGGCGTCTCGACCACAGCCCGATCGGGACACGCGACTCCGTTGCAGGCCAACCCGGTAGTGATCCGTGAACCGGCGGGTCGCTCCTCGTGGCGCTCACCCCGACGGTGAACTCGAGGTGGCCTGTACCAGTGCGAGCCCCGAGAGGAGGAGAGCGGCGGCAAAGACAGGATACGTGACGTACCAAGCGGTCCCCTCCAGAAAGAGGATTCCAAAGACGAGGAGAGTCATTCCGAGGATCAGAAAGACGACCCAGGTGTCGTTTTTTGCCTCCATAGTTCTGGGTTCCGTATGACAGCCAGAAATAATTTGTTGTCCGGATAGTCGACGATCGGCCCACAGGTGTGTCCGTCCCACCAGACGTCGCTGGCGAACGGGACGCCACTCGACAGCGATAGTAGCCGCTTTCGGTCAGTGCACACCCGATCGCAGGACGGCTTAGCGATCAGTGTGTAAATTGTTTCAGTGGTTACTATAAGACCGACGGCAGCCAGCACCAGTACGAATCGGACGACGTCTGCGGCTTCGGTTCGCCCGTGAGGAGATATTCGGTCCCAGAGAAGAACCATCGACGCGATCTAGGAGTCCGTTGCGAGTCCCGTTGGCGTCGAGGTGAGCGGCCAGAGAACAGCCTGCGGGTCGTCTTCGATCCTCTTGCGCCGGATCGAAGACGACCGATCACGAGGGCCGCCGCGTAGGTCGAAGCCGATGTCCGGAAGGGTTCGTTCCCGGGGCGTACAGGAGACGCCAGTGAGGCGTCGTCAGGGCGACGCTATTCGACTTCGATCGGGAGGTGAACGACGCGATACGCCTCGTCAGCAGACGGCTCACCTGACGGCTCGCCGTCGTACAGGAGCAACGCTAGCCGGAACTCCCCGTCCGACGTCGTCGGGGTCACCTCGAGGCTCTGGCGGTGCGTCTCGCCGTCGGGAACCGTCGCCGTGGCCCGATCGAGTTCGGTCGACTCCTGGACGGTGACGTCGCCGTCCTCGTAGCTCACCCGCTGAAGCAACAGGACGGTCGTGTAGGTCCGATCCTCGTGTTCGCGGTTCGTGATCGTCGCCGCCAGTTCCTCGGTCTCACCGGCCGTGTAGGTCGACTCGTACATCGTCTCTGTCTCGCCGGACAGCTCCTCGGTGTCGATCGAAAACTCCGTGAACCCGTCGTGCTGTGGCGGGTTCGCGACCGCGAACCCGGCACTCGCGACCAGCAGGACCAGACTGATCACGATGGCGGCGTTGTACGGTCGATGATTCCGGCCGCTGTAGAGTGAGGGCCGCGATCGAGTGAAAAGCAGCGTCGCGGTGGAGACCGACGGGACGAATCGCCGATCCGGTGCACACCGATAGCGAGCACCGATCGCGAGTAGTGCGAGGACGACGGTGAGAACTGAAAGGGCGGAAAGTACTGGACTGGCGGTCAAACCCCCAGGGGTTGCACTCGTGAAAAGGGCAATCGCCGATACGAGCGCGAGGCTAAAGGTTATTGACAGGACGATCCGTTCGATCGCCTCGAGTCCCCCGTCGACCAGCAGGGGGTTGCCGAGGCCGGTCTTCTCCTCGTCGAACGACTGGTAGTCGTCGGTCGGTCTGTCCGGAAACAACGCGGAGACGAGCGCATACCCGGGTAGAAAGAGGACGAGCGGAATCGCGAGCGCGATTCGTACACCGCCGCCGAGTCCCGAAAATATGCCCAGGGAGAGCGCGCCGGTGACCGCGATGACGATCGCCTGATCGGCAAACCACCAGTTGGAGTCGCTCATGTCGTCGGTATCTGGGGGCCAGAGGGGGTTTATTATCGCCCGAATAAGCCCCGATCGACGGGGCCGGTGTGACGGTCGTCTGACGGCCACGTATCACAATCTCGATACTGGTTCAGCATAAGTAACTTTCGCCGGTTCTGAACCGTCCCAGAAATCAGAACGGTCGAAAATTCAGATTTAGCTTCCGAAATTTTCGTCAAGCATGGGAGAATAACAAAGATCGAAGTCTGTATCTATATCGTGACTATCAGGGCTTCTGGACCGATATTCTGGGGTTTAAAAATCGCACAAAGAGTTGTCTGACGCTGTGAAACTGGCTAAAGTATATCGTTCACGGATACACGGTTTCAATCCTTTATTACCCACTTCTGATTAGGGAAGACTGGTGCGATGAACGCGACACATATCAGCTCAGAAGAACAGGGTGAGCAGGCCTCGGATGACGCAGCTGACGCCCCCTCTGAAGAGCCAGCCTTTTCGAAAGACGAAATCTTTCACCTTCTGCAAAACGAGCGGCGTCGGATGGTCCTCCGGTACCTTCGCGGGACGGACGGCCCCGTCCGCATGCGCGATGTCGCTGAACAGGTCGCCGCGTGGGAACACGATACGACCGTCGAAGAGCTCACGTCGACCCAGCGCCAGCGCGTCTACATCCCGCTCTACCAGTCTCATCTCACGAAACTCGACGAAGCGGGTGTCATCGACTACCAGCAGAACCGCGGCATCGTCGAGCGAAAGCCGCTCGCAGATCAGGTCGATACGTACCTCGAACTGGAACCCGCCGACGAATCGGCGGCGGAACCCGGAACCGACGGGGCCCACTGGGGCGATTACTACATCGGCGCGACCGTCGTCGGCTACGTCGTCCTGCTGGGCGCGGTGATGGAACTTCCGTTCACCTCGTTCCTCTCCGGGATCGGGCTCAGTGCGCTGATCCTGATCCTCTATACGGTGCTCACGATCGGCTGGAACATCAACTGACGATCGCTCGCAACCACTACCCCGGAACGAACCAGACGGCAGCCGTCGTGACGAGTGTGACTAGCACTGCAGTAAGAACCGACGTCGAGACGAGCGCGACGAGCACGACCAGGAACGCGATCGAGATCGCTCCCAGGGCGGTCAGCGAGAGCAGGTTGCGCTCGCCGCGCTGTGCGGGTCGTTCGACGAGGCCCTGTGCCTCGTCGAACTCGATGTCCCCGCTGGCGTCGAGTGCCGGCAACCGCTCCCGGTGGAGTCGCTCGTGGACGGCGGCCCACATCTCGATCGACGGCCGTGCAGGGCCGATCAGTTCGTCGGTGACCTCGTCGACGGTGACGGGCGTCTGCATCCCCTCTACGATCGCCAGCAGGCTGTCGTTGGACTCCGGAAGGAACTCCCCGACCCGATCGCTCTCTCCGACACCCTCCCCGGAAAACTCGCTCCCCGTGGTATGATAGATCGTCACTCCTGCGGTAGTATCGGCATCTTCGTCACGCTCCTCGGAGGGAGCGTCGGGGGAAGAGCGAAACCACGACGGCGTCAGACGCATATTCCGCGGTAACTGTTCGCGGTATATAAGTATACTCACGGTTTAGCGTTCCTGAACGATATAAATCGTTGTTAGACCCTCTTTCAACGGGTATCTACGGAATACAACTGTACCAAACCGTGAAAACGCCGCCGCCGTCCCCGAGGTTACGCGACCGGGGATTCGGGCGGGTCGAGCCACGGCAGTGGTGGCTCCCGAGACTCCTGCCAGCGATCGAGCCACCCGCGCAGGTCGGTGAGCCTGAGTTTGTGTCTGGCCGGGAGACTGTGAACGTGCTCTGCGTCCGCCAGCAGCCGCCGATCGAAGTCGTGGCGGTCGAACAGCCGCTCGCGATCGGGCCACGGCGGTTCGAACGACGAGAGGAACGGCGTTTTTCGACGGACGAACCCCTCGATCTCGTTGAGCAGCGTCGCGTCGTGTGGCCGGTCGGGCGGCCGATGGCGGAGAATCTCGCCGTCGATTCGCTCGCACGCCCGGAGGAACGTCTCCGTCGTCCGGTGTTCCGGGGGCGTCCGGAGGTGCCAGTCGATCAGTTCGCGATCCGTCGCCAGAAACGACGTCAGGAAGTGATCCGACAGGTGGCCGTGGAACGGCACGGACGGCTGGTTGGCGATGCCACAGCAGGTGAGCCCGTTCTGCTCCCGGTCCGCGCGGGATCGTCTCGATTCGAACTCGTCCGCGATCGCGTCCCTGACGAACGCTTCGGGATCGACGTCGAACGACGTGCGCTCGGCGAGTTCGAGGCTCGCCTCGCGGTCGTACCCGAACTTCTCGAGGAGCGACTCCACGGGGTCCGGGTCGGGATCGAGTCGTCCGGTCGGGACGCGCTTCCCGAGGACGTCGACGGTGTCCTGTGCGGTGAAGTGGCCGCGGAAGAACGTGTCACAGAGGAGGCCGTGGTACATCGTGTCGACGTCAATCTCGCCGGTATAGCCGGCGTGGTGGATGTGCAAGGACTCCTTGATCCCCTGCGAGTAGCGGATCTTCGACTCGCCGGGCCGGAGATACTGCTCGTCGGGCGGAAACGCGGTGTGGTTCGCGTCGTACTGCGTGGCGACGCGTTTCGCGCCGCGAACCTCCTGTGCGTCCGGCGCACCGACCGTGTAACAGCTCTCGATCGCGTCGATCTGCGAGAGGATGATCCGCGAGTCGTACCCCGCCGAGAGGAGCAGCCCCTTTCGCCCGGGGAGCACCGATCGCCGCTCTAGCGCCCGCTCGAGCCGATCGGCGAGTTCGCCCACGTAATCGAACTCCCCGGGCTGGTAGACGAATCGATCGAGCGGATCGACCGCCGTCGGCGTGAGCCGACTGTCCAGCGGGAGCCGATCGAGTTGCGCGACGGCGGTTTTCTCCCCGAGTGCGACCCCCAGATGGAGGTACTCGAGGATGCCGTCCCGGTCGAGGATCGGTTCGTCGATCGTTTCGGTGACCTCCGCGGCGTCGGTTCCGAAGACGCGAACCCCGGGGTCGTCGGTGTGGAAACACTCCCGCGACCGGACCGGATCCGTGGCGACGAACGCCTCACCCGCGTCCTCGTGGTCGAGGACGGCCAGGTACGACCCGTTGAGCGAGGACAGCGCGTCCCGTCCGTCCCGTTCGTACTGCTCGAGGAGCCAGCGGGCGGCGTTCGACTCGTCGTTGGGGACGTACACCTCGCCCCAGATGACACAGTAGCCGTCGGTACCCACGTGCCGGGCGCTCCAGCCCGGGGTCCCGAGGTCGGCGTCCCGGATCCCGACCGTGACGGTCGATCCGATGAGTACCTCGTCGAACTCGTCACTGGCTCTGAACCGCTCGAACGTCTCGATACCGCCAAATACGCCGAAGAGTTCCCTGTTCATCGATACGCACCTCGGGGTGGCGTACGATCGAGGTGTGGCGTCGGCGTGGCCTCACGTACGCCTCTCGGTCACCAGGAGACACGAGTTCGCCATTACTATGGCACCGTTAAGCGCCACAGCGGCGTTCGCGAGGCCGATCGGACAGGGTGTCGATATCGGCGACTGAAGACCGGAGCCCCGACTATTGGATCTATAATAATAGGGTCGCTGTCAGTAGCTTCGGCCCGCTATGACAGCGCAACGTACGACGCGACGACGGTTCCTCGCACTGTCGGGTGCGGCCGGTATCACCGGGATGGCCGGCTGTACCGATCGGCTCCAGTCGGCGACCGACCGCATCGGTGACGACTCCTCGGACGAGAACGGGACCGGCTCGGACGGTTCCACGGCGTCCGCGGTCACGGAGGGCGTTCCGCCGCTCGAAACCGAGTACGACAGTCGAGAGCGGTTTCGCCAGCCGGGGACGTCGCTGGACGACTTCAGCAACGTCGACGCCTGGGACGTCGTCCAGGGGTCGGGCGAGGCCGACGAGGAGGTCGTCTTCGACGGCGACCAGAGCCTCAGACTCCAGTCGAACGGCAGTGAGAACGTCGTCGCACAGCGCGACCTCTCGGGCGAAGACCTGACGGCGACGGACCTGTCGTTCGCGGTCCGGACGACGACACCCCAGAACCTGACGATCAACCTGCGGATCGTCGACCAGTTCGGCAGCGAGCGCGTCCACTCGCTCCGGGAGATCACGTACCGGACGCCCGACGTCGGCTGGTTCCGATCGAGCCCCGGGGTCTTCCAGCAGAGCGAATACGAACCCGCAATGGATCACCTCGATCGGCTCGAGATCCAGGTGCTTCACTCCATGCCGGAGGCGGAGGTCTGGATCGACGACCTGCGGACCCACGAGCGGCCGGAGTCGGGCTACGTCATGTTGACCTGGGACGACGGGACCCGCGACTACTACGAGACGGCCGCGCCGCTTCACGACGAGTTCGGCTTCCGGACGGTCCAGGCGCCGATTCCGCGGTGGGTCGAACAGGGTCGAGACGGCACCATGTCGATCTCGGAACTCAAAGAGCGTCAGGACGAGGGCGATCAGATCGTCGTCCACGGCACCCACAACCCGATCGCCGAACTCGACGACGACGACGCGATCGACGCCCGGCTGCGCCAGGACAAGCAGTGGTTCATCGACAACGAGTTCGAGGGCGCGAACTACATCGTCTACCCCCACAACAGCTTCGACAGGACGAGCCTCGAGCACAAGACGAGCTACCACCACTGCGGCGGGTTCAACCAGGCCGGCAACGTCAACACCACGAACGTCTACGGGTTCGACCCGCTGGTGCTCCCGCGAACGATCGGCCACAACCTCGACATCTCGAAGCGGTGTGTCGACCTCGCCGCGGCCAACAACCAGTGTACGATCCTGAACTTCCACACCTTCGAGGCCAACAACACGATGCCGGAAGACGACTACGAGGCGCTACTCGAACACATCGACGAGGCCGACGTCGAGGTCGTCACGTTCGACGACCTCTGGACGATGCGGACTGAAAACCACTGATTCTCCGCGATCGTCGTCGCCCGTTCCGGCTCCACCTGTACCCCCGACCAGCGACTCCAGAGACGGTCTCGCCGGACACGGCGTCTCGCGGCACGTCCACGGACGGCGTCCCCGGCCGGATCGCCGCGTAATCGATCGCGATCGGTGCCGAACGCGAGAAAGGGGCGATCGAGAGCGGGCAGGACGATCGAGAGAATCAGTCGGTCGAGAGCGTGAGCTCCGCCGTGTCGGTCAGCCCCGCGTCGTCGGTGACCCGCAAGACGATCGGATGGTCGCCGGTCGCGCCGATCGTCACGTCGATCGTCTCGCCCGTTTCGTCGAACGTTCCGTCCTGCCCGATTCGCCACTCGTAGCAGACGAGGTCACCGTCCGGCGCACACGAGCACGACCCGTCGAGCGTAACCGTCTGGCCCGGTTCGAGGTCCAGTTCGGGCGCCCACGCGGGAACAGTGTTGATCCTCGCGATCGGTGGCTCGCGGTCGGCGCCGTCCGGACGCTCTCCGGCGGAATCCTCGGATTCGTCCGGATCCTCGTCGACGTCGTCGGCTGCGTCGATGCCGTCGGGCGTCCCGTCCGAGAACAGGTGGTCGCCGACGAGTCGGCCGGCAATCGCCGAGTGCCACTGGACGCGGGTCTCGAGATCGACGTCGGTCGAGAGCGTTTCCACGAGGTACGACTCGGCGTCCAGGTCGCGGGCCGCCTTGTGAACGAGGAGGCCGTTCGGCTCCGTGCTGGGACTCGAGAAGCGCCCCGTCTGGAACGCGCGGTCGGGGTCGTCCACGTAGTTGCGGTTTACGTACTCGACGGCGTCCACGGCGGTTTCGGCGGCCGTCCCGCCGTCCGATCGGAAGATCGCCTGTCCGACGCCGTCGACGGGATCGCCCGCGTAGATCCCGGTCGACTCGTGGAGGTCGACCACCACGTCGGCGTCGTACTCGGTAACGACGCCCCAGATCGCCCGTGCGAGGTCCATCGCCGGCTCGCTGCCCTCGGGGAACTGCCGGTTGAGGTCGACGCCCTCGTCGTCGGTCCTGGTCCCCCGATCGATCGCGACGGCGTTCGCCTCGGGGATCGTGACGAGTCGACCGGCGTCGATCGGCCAGTCGGCGATTTCGCCGGCCGCCACGTACCCCGCGACCTCGTTCCCGTGGAGGCCGCCGACGACGACGACCGTGGGGCCCTCCGCGTCCGCGGTCGTGACGTACACTGTCGTCTCCTGGTCGGTCCCCTCGCGAACGACGAACGAGTCGCGAGACACGCTGTCGTCGTCCGCCGCCGCCCCGTCGTCCGTCCGGGCGACGCCGACGGTCGTGAGCGCAGAACTTGCTGTGAGCGTCAATGCGGTCCGTCGTGAAAGGCTATCGCGTTCCATTCCATCCCGGTGGAGGAATTCGGGTCTGTTTACTACAGTCCCGATAACGATCGCATTCTCTACGTTTCGGTTCCGAAACGTCCCTTCTCGAGCGTTCCGCGCCCAGAACGGTTGGATTTCGATCGTTTCACCTGCTGGTAGATCCCGCCGCCGTATCAGAATCTACCGCCTCCGGTTCGAGGTTACGACTCGTCGCCGCCCGCAACTCGCGCCTCGTCGTCGCTCTCGTCCCGTGGCTCGTCCGTGCCGTCCCGGGCCCCGTCGAGATCGATCGCACCGCTGGCGATCCGCCGCTGGCCGACCGACGCGGCGAGTCCCGCGAGCAGGACCGTCGCGACGATCGGTATCGGCCGCCGCCGAATCCCGGTTCCGGCGGCCCAGCAGAGGCCGGGGACGTGTCGCGGCGAGGCGGCGGCCCGCCGGAGGTGCCACGCGCCCCGCAGGAGTCGCCCCTCGGCGAGGTACCGTTTCCCGACGAGCAGTTCGTGCGTCGATCGGATCTCGTAGCCCGCCGCCTCGAAGCGGTCGACCTCGTCCTCGTAGGCCGCGAGGTACTGCTGGCTGGCGTTCCGGATCACGTCCGCGGGCGGGTGGCCGGTCTCTTCGCGGCGCACCAGCGGCTCGTCGACGTAGGCGAGCTTGCCGCGTTCGAGCACGCGCAGGCAGAACTCCGGGTCCTGGAACCGATCGAGCGTCTCGTCGAAGCCGCCGGCCTCCCTGGCGACGCTCGTCCGGACCAGCAGCGTCGACCCCGCACCCGGCTGGACGTTGTCCGCGAGGATCTCGCCGACCAGTTCTTCGCCGCCTTCCCGGACGGGGTCCTCGTCCCCGCGGGCGAGCACGGCCGCGGCGGCCGATCGGATCCGGCCGCTCGTTCCCGTGAGGTCGAACGTCGCGTCGCAGTAGGCGCCGACCCAGTCGTCCGATCGATCCGAGAGGGCCGCGAGTTGCCGCTCGAGCTTCTCGGGGTGCCACTCGTCGTCCGAGTCGAGGAAGGCGACGTACTCCCCGCGGGCGTGTTCGATGCCCGTATTCCGGGCGACGTTCGCCCCCTGGTTGGTCGCGTGGACGACCGGCCGGACCCGCGGGTCCTCGTAGCTCGCCAGCACGGACCCGGTCTCGTCGGTCGAGCCGTCGTCGACGACGACCACCTCGATGTCGTCGATCGTCTGGTCGAGCGCGCTGTCGATCGCGCGGGGGAGCGTCGTCGCTCTATCGTACGTCGGGATAACCACGCTGATGCGAGTCATTTGCAGGCGGTTGCCGACCGGACCGGATTATTATCGCGTCGCTAAACCCCGGTCTCGGCGCCGTTTTCAGCGTCCGGGTCGCTCCAGTCTTCGACTTCCGGGGGTCGATCGATCGCGTGGCAATCCGCGTCGATCGGCTCGGCGATCCGGCCCGTCGACCGGCTAAGAGCTGTATAAGAAAGGGCGATCGATTCGTCCTCGCGGTCGATGACGAACCGAAACCGACGATCGTTCGTAACCACGGTTGCAGCGACCGGAACGCTCGGACTGGCCGGGTGCCTCTCGAGCGTGCGCGAGTGGCGCGGCGAGGGCGAGGAGCCGACGGCCACGGAGTCTCCGGGGGATGGGGACGGATCCGCGGGGACCGACCTGCCGGCCCTGCCCGGAGAGTCGATCGCTGACTTCGAGGACCTCGACGGGTGGACGTCGATGATCGACGCCGGGGAACTCGAGGCCGCGACGGACGATCCGTACGGGGGGTCACAGTCGGCGCGCCTGACGGCCGACGCGGAGACCGATTACGCGGCCATCTACACGGCGCAGACCGACGGGCTGGACCTGCGCGGCAAGAGCCTCTCGCTCGCGGTCTCGTTCACCGGCCGCGACCAGCTTCACCTCACGCTCGAACTGTTCGCGCCGAACTCGCGCAACGTCCACACCCTGCGTCGCACGCTCACGGGTCCGGCCGATCGCTGGGTTCGCGTCGACTTCGGTACGGGCGGGATCGACACCCAGCCCGACCTCGCCGACGTTCGGGAAATCCGGCTGGCCGCCCGCCGTCGCGGCGACCGGTCCGGCCCGATCGAGTGTCGGGTCGACGACCTCCGGGCGGTCGATCGACCGGGGACGGGGAAGGTCGTGTTGCTGTTCGACGGAACACTCGAGAGTCACTACGCGACCGCCCGCGAACACATGGACGAGTACGGGTTCCCGGGCGTCGAGGCCGTCATCCCCGAAGCCGTCGGCGAAGGGGGCCGGCTCGCGATCGACCAACTCGACGCGCTGTCGAACGCCGGCTGGGATATGGTGGCCCGGCCGCGAACCGGCGCGCAGTTCCTCCACGAGTACACGCCCGAGGAACAGGAAGGAATGATCCGGCGGACGAAAGCGTTCCTCGAGAACCGGGGCTACGAGGCGGGCGCGAAGTGCTTCGTCACCCCGCGAAACGTGCTCGGGACGGAGTCGATCGACCTCGTGCGGGAGTACCACGAGGCGGCGTTCCGGTTCGGCGGCGGCCCGAACGGCCTGCCGCTTACGGACCCGCACAACCTCGGGTTCTTCTCCGGCGACGCCGGCGAAGAGACCAGGACGTACGTCGACTTCGCCGCCGAGTACGGCCAGCTCGCGGTCCTCCACTTCGAGCACGTCGGCCCGGAGGGGATCAGCGAGGGTGCGTTCGCGGACCTGCTCGCGCACGTCGACGCCGCCGACGTCGAGGTCGTCACCGCGACGGAGCTGCTGGAGGACGCATGACCGTGGCTGAGACGGACGACCCCGTTGCCGGGAGCGTCGCCGTCGAACAGCGGGTCACGACGGGGGGCGGCTGATGTACCGGGGCGCAACCGTCGGCGTCGTGTTGCCCGCCTACAACGAGGCGGGCTTCGTCGGCGACGTGATCCACGAGATGCCAGCGTACGTCGATCGAATCTACGCGATCGACGATCGATCGACCGACAGCACGTGGGACGAGATCCGCGAGGCGGCACGCGACGATGCAGATTCGACGGCGGTAGACGACGCCGAGAACGTGGGCCAGCTCGTGGCCGACGGCGGCGCGTCCGCCCTCGCGGCGCGGGCGACGGTCCACGACGCGATCGGTCGCGTCGTCCCGATCCAGCACCGGGAGAACCGCGGTGCGGGCGGCGCGATCAAGACCGGGTATCTCGCCGCGCTCGCCGACGGCGTGGACGCGACGGTCACCGTCGATGCGGACGGCCAGATGGACCTCTCGCAGATGCCGCGACTGCTCGACCCGATCGTCGAGGGACAGGCCGACTACGCGAAGGGGAACCGACTCCTCTCGGCGGAGTACCGGACGGCGATGCCGCGCTTCCGGTTCGTCGGGAACGCGATCCTCTCGGTCCTGACGAAGATCGCGTCCGGCTACTGGAAGACAATGGACCCCCAGAACGGCTACACCGCGATCTCACACGACGCGCTCGCCGCGATCGAGGTCGAGAACCTCTACGAGTACTACGGCTACTGCAACGACCTGCTGGTGAAACTGAACGTCCGCGGGATGCGCGTCGCCGACGTGGCGATGCCGGCCGTCTACGGCGAGGAGGAGTCGAGCATCGCCTACGCGGAGTACATCCCGAAGGTCTCGCTGATGCTCCTGGGGAACTTCCTGTGGCGGCAGAAGACGAAGTACCTCGTCCTGGATTTCCACCCGCTCGCGCTGTTTTACCTCGTCGGGGCCGGGACGGCCGCGATCGGCGTGCTCGGCACACTCTTGACGGTCGGGACCGCGCTTTCGGCGATCGGCGCGCCGGTCGTCCAGGGCTCGACGAGCCTGTTGCTGTTTCTCGCCGGCGTCGCGTTCCTGCTGTTCGCGATGGTGTTCGACATGGCCGAGAGCGAACACCTCGAGGCGCAGATCCACTGATACGGATTGCTGTACGATTTACCGCCGCAACCGCGATCCGGGCGGCGGTTGCGCCGGAAATGACTTACAGTAAACCGTATGCGTAATCGAGCCCGATCGATCGGCGAGTCCGGCCGATCGGGTCGACTGGACCGATGACCGAACTGAAATATCCTCGGTTCGTCACGAAAGGGCTATAATCGACCCCGAGCCAGGTATGCTAATGGACAGCGGGGACCGCTTCGCACCCGTCACTGGCGGGCGACGACTGATTCTCGCTCTCGGCGCGATGTACCTCGTACTCGCTGTGGGTTGGGCAGTCGCACCGACGTCCCCGGAGATGTCCCTGTCGAACAGCCTCATCGTCACCGGCTTCATCGGCGGGTCCGGACTCGTCCTCTTCGTCGGCGGCTACCGACTGCCCCGCACCGACGTCCACCCGAAATTTTATCCCGTCATCGCCAGGTGGTGTCTCCTCGGCATCGGAGCGATACTCGCCATTCTCGGGCTCTACAACTTCCAGCCCGGACCGGGCCTCTCGAATCCCGTCCGATCGGTCCTCATCCTCACGGGGTTCAGCGCCGTCGCCGGATACGGCGTGGGGTGGTACGCCTCGCAGGCGAAGACGAACGCCTATCGAGCCGAACGGCAAAACCGGCTGCTGGAACGCACGCAACGGCAACTCGAAGAATCGAACGAACGCCTCGAGGGGTTCGCCTACGCCGCCTCTCACGACCTGCAGGAACCCCTCCGGATGGTGTCGAGTTACGTGCGACTCATCGAGCGGCGGTACGGCGACGACCTCGACGACGACGGCGAGGAGTTCATCGAGTACGCCATCGACGGGACGGAGCGCATGCGCGAGATGATCGACGGCCTGCTCGAGTACTCGCGCGTGGATACGCGCGGCGAACCGCTCGAACCCGTCGATCTCGACGCGGTGCTCGCGGACGTGCGCCAGGATCTCGAACTCCGGATCGAGGAGACCGACGCGACGATCGAAACCGACGAGTTGCCCCGCGTTCAGGGCGACGAGACCCAGTTGCGCCAGCTTTTCCAGAACCTGCTCTCGAACGCGATCGAGTACAGCGGCGAGGGTCCGCCGCGGATCGACGTGTCCGCCGAACGGGAGGCCACCGAGTGGGTCGTCTCGGTTCGCGATCGCGGCATCGGGATCGATCCGGCGGACCAGGATCGGGTCTTCGAGGTCTTCCAGCGTCTCCACACGCAGGAAGAACACTCGGGGACGGGGATCGGACTCGCGATCTGCAAGCGGATCGTCGAGCGCCACGGCGGCGAGATCTGGATCGATTCGGAGCCGGGTGCGGGGACGACGTTCGCGTTCACGTTACCGGAAGCAACCGCCGGAACGGACGATCGGTCGACGGCGACCGATTCGGTGTCGACCTGATCGATCGCGCCGATCGTTACGAAAAAATCGACGCGAAAGCCTCGCCCTTCAGCGCGGGGAAGTCAAGAAAGCACGTACTGGAGATCAGGACCCAGGACGCCGAGGGCGAGCCCCGAGACGAGCAGCGACAGGCCGGCCAGAACCAGCAGGCTCTGGACCCAGTCGCGGGCGGAGCCGTCGCGACCTACGCCCTCGAGCCGCCGGTGGATCGCGTCCGCTTTCGTCCCGATCGGGTCCGGAAACGACGCCAGGACCTCGAACGGTTCCGCCGGATCCAGCGCGCCGACGAGCAGTGCGAACCCGAGGAAGACGACGAACCCGATCGGGGGGACGAGTGCGAGCGCGACCCACGGGTTCGCGATCGCCGTCGAGAGGGCGACGATGGGGACGGCCGCGAAGGCAGTCGCCAGCGCCACCCGCCCGAGGCGCGCGTCCGCGAGGGGGTCGAAGCCGACGAGGCGCGCGGTCCAGCAGTGGAAGACGAACATCGATCCGTACCCCACGCTGGTCGCGACGGCCGCACCGTGCATCCCGTATCGGGGGATGAGCGCGACGTTGAGCACGACGTTGATGACGGCTGCGCTGCCGGTGGCAAGGATCGGGTACCTGAGGGCCCCGTTGCCCTGCGAGACCGCGAGGATCGGCCGGGCGAGCGCGAAGCCGAGCGCGCCCGGGAGCAACAGCAGGAGGGGCTCGATCGCCGGGACGGCCTCCTCGCCGAAGTAGATCGGGACGGCGACGTCCGCAAGGGCCGCGAGTCCAACCGCCATGACGGCCGTCAGCAGGAACGTGTACCGCGTCGTCCGCGAGGCCAGTTTCGAAATCTCTCGGTGGCGGTTCTGTGACCACAGTTCCGACGTGGAGTGGACGAACACCGTCTGGATCGCCAGCGGGACGAACCAGAGGAACTCGGCGAGCGTGAGCGCCGCCCGGTAGTTCCCCACGGCCGAACTCTCGCTGAAGCGCTGGAGCATCACGATGTCGATGTGGTACAGCGACATCAGCAGGAAGACGAGCGCGATGTTCAGCGAGTTGAACGTGAGCATCTTCCGTCGCGGAAACCGGTTCGGCGGGCGGCTGAACACGCACGACAGCGAGATCCGGCGGTGGACGAGCGCCAGACCGGCGACCGTCACGAGCAGGCTCGCGACCAGGTGGCCCGCGAGCGCACCCACGACGCCGACCCCGGCGTAGGTCAACGGGATCGCGATCGCGACGAAGCCGAGTTTGTCGAGGATCTTCAGCGGCTCCGAGTACCGCTCGAGCCCGAAGCCCATGAGCGTCTTCCGGGCGTAGTCGCGAAACTGCGCCGAGATCACGAGCACGGCGAGGACGTAGAAGTACGGCGCCAGTTCGGCCCCGAACGCGCGGGCGACGAGCCCGAACCGGGTCGCGAGGACGAGTACGAGCGCCCCGACGGCGGCGAGCAGAACCGCCAGCCGGAAGTAGAAGCCGACGACGTGTTCGCTCCAGTTCGCCTCGCCGCGATCCTCGGCGAGGAACTTCCGGACGCCGTCCGTGATCCCGGAACTGACGAAGATCATGTAGATCGCGAACACGGAGAGCAAGAACGCGTACTCGCCGAACGCCGATGCACCGAGAAACCGGTACAGGAGCGGCGTGGAGAGCGTCGTCACGACGAGGACGACGAGCTTCGCGCTGACGACCGAGACCACGCCGCTCGTGATACTCCTGTTCACGGCATCACCCCGGATCGATCCACCGACCGGCGAGGCGTTCTCCACGCCGACGTTCGTCCGGCATCCGACGTACTCACGGTTATCGGAAGGAGGGCGACAGCGTGGCGTTATTATACGGGGGTTAAACGGCCAGTGACGGCGAATCCGTGCCGCGGTGGCTCGGACTTTGCGGGAGGGAGGGCCGAAGCGTCGATTCGGGGTACCCGCGGCGCGGTTCCGTCACTCGTAGGAGTTCTCCCAGACGACGACGCCGCTCGCACCGAGGTCGCGGATCCCGTCGACGAGGCGGTTCTTCTTGAAGGCCGGGTTCTCCGACGACGAATAGAGGCAGACGGCCTCGTGACCACCCGACGATTCGAGGTCCGAGTCGCGAACGACTGCGTTGCTCCCGATGTCGATATACGGGTACTGGCTGGCGCGGAGGGTGCTTTTGTAGACCGTGAGATCGGACGCCGTGTTGACGATCGCGTTCCGGTCGACGCCGTTGCGACCGTACTGCGTGACGTCGACGTGGCTGAAGCGACAGCCGTCCCGTTCGCAGCGGATGCCGTCGCGGAAGCCGCTCTCGTCGCCCGCTCGCCCGCTGATCGAGAGGTATTCGGCGAGCACCTGCTCGGTTCGATCGCTGTCCCGGATCCAGAGCGGATAGCCGCCCGCCGTCTCGTGCGTAATCTCCGTGTCGACGATCGTCGTTTCGCCGGCTTCGGGGGAGACGACGATCCCGTGGTTCACGTCCGAGCCCTCGAGTTGCAGGCGCGTGTTCTCGATCCGCGCGCTCTCGCAGGTGTTCATCACCGAGATCGCGTGGCTGGTCGGTTTCGGCGACGTCACCTCGATCGCGGCCCCGTGGACCGTGATGTTCCGGCCGTTCTCCATCCGGATCCCGCGCTGGGATCGGTCCTGCGAGCGCGTGTGATCGACCTCGACCGTCGGCCAGCGGACCTCGCTCCCGCGCCCGCCGACGCGGATGTTCGCGCCGTTGCTGTTCCGGTAGAGGCCCCCGTGGACGATGATCTCCCCGTCGCCGCCGGCCGCGTAGAGTCCGTTGTTCGGGAACGCGCCGAGCCAGCACCGCCGGAACTCGAGGGTTCCCGCGTTCTGGTTGGCCTCGATCCCGATCGGTCCCCGCCAGCGGTTCCCGTCGTTCGGCGTGTTCTCGACCCATGCACCGCCGTCCGGCGCGCGGAACCGTTCGACGATCCCCCAGCCGTCGGAGTCGGTGACGTTGAACATCCCCGGCCCCCAGGTACCGCTGTCGTGCTGGCCGTGAATCGTCACGTCGCGCACTTCGAGCCGATCGGAGACGTAGGCCTCGATCGTCCGAATCCCGGTGTCGGGCGCCGTCTGATCGACGTCGAACCCCTCGAACCGGAGCTGTCGACCGGGACTGTAGGAGACGCCGAGGCGGAACAGCCGGTACTGCGGGCCGTCGAACGCGTAATAGTCGGCCGGCACCAGCGTCGCGCCGTCGCCGACGAAGCCGACGTTCTCGAACCCCGTAAACCGGAACTGTTCGTCCATGAAGTACCGTCCCTCGGGAAAGACGAACAGCGTGTCGTCGGCGCGTTCGGCCTCGAGCACGGGCGTGATCGATTCGTTCCCGGTATCGTCCGCCCCCGCCTCGACGACGTCGACGACGGTCGCGTAGTCGTCGTAGTAGTGCGCGTACGGATCCGACGTCGACGCGCTCGCAGTCGTCGTCAGTCCGATGCCGGTTGCACCCGCAGCCGTGAGTCCCTGCAAGAAGGTCCGTCGCGATCGTTCCGAAACAGTTGCATTCTCTACAGTCTGCGAAACAGTCGTATCCTGTACAACCGATCGGTCGTCACCCCGACGGTCCGACCGAGAACGAGGAACGTCCCCACGATTCGAATTCCGCATATCACTTCGATCCGACATTGATAGCCACTTTCCAGTGGGAATGTAGGGGTCCAGTAACTACGGGTTCGGATAGCAAGCTTTTAAGTCCGACTCCGACCGCCAACCGCGACGTCGACCGGTATCGTCACGCCGCGGGCAGGCGTTTAATACCTACCTAAGCGGGGAATCCGCGACACGGCCTGCCCCGCTTCGACGAGCCACGATCGGACCCGGCCGGGCGGATCGACGAGTCGTCGATCGGCGATCACCCGACCTCGTCCGGCGAGTGTTCGTGCTCGATCGTCGCGGCGATCAACTCCGAGACGGCGCGTCGAAGCCGCTGGGAGACCGCCGAATCCGAAATCTCGAGCCGATCGGCGAGGTCGTCCTGGGTGATCTCCCGCGGAATCTCGTAGTAGCCGGCGTAGTACGCCATCGTGAGAATGTCGCGCTGTCGTTCAGTCAGGAAGTACGTCCTGTCGTCGGAGACGGACGAGTCGTACAGTTGCGTCATGCGAAAGGAGATTCCCTGGTCGCGACAGCACGCCTGAAAGGCGGTCAGCGCGTCCCGATCCGGGAGGTGGACCCGGGTGATCCACCCCTTCTGACCGCTCGTGACGGAGAAGACGAACACCCCGTGTGCGGCACACTGGTGAGGGACGATCTCGAGGTCCGTCTCGACCGTGACGCGATAGATCGTCCGGTTCTCGAACGTGGCGACCCGGGTCCTGTCCGCGACGGTGGGGTCGGCCGCAATCGCGTTCTCGATGGTCTCGTACTCGTCGCTGAAGGCGGACACGAAGTGCAGTCGTCGCCCGTCGACCGTCGTCCCGTACTCGTATCTGAACGTCACGCCGGGACACCGCTCGATCGTCGGCCCCAGCGGCAGTTCGTCGTGGACGAGGTTGACTTCTGCGATAAATCCCATTGAGAGATCGATGTCGTACCCGATCGTCCGGCCCTCCAGCCCTTACTTATACCGCGAGTAAGGACCGTTGTGCCGACGCGAACGGACCACCATCGAGCCGACTCGCACGGTCTGCCGGACCGATGTCCCGGCACAACCGCAGTGGGGCTTACGGTCGGCTGGAACTGACTTCCAGCGGACCGTATCAGTTCAGGTAGCCGAGGTCGGCCAGTCGATCGGTCACGTCCGCGTCCGGTTCCGATCGGTCGCCGTCGGCGTCGCCGTCGTACGCCGGATAGGACGTCGATTCGATCGGGTCGACGACCGGGACGACGCTCCCGTCCATGCGATCGCTGTAGGGAACGCCCATCGCGGCCATCACCGTCGGCGCGACGTCGAAGATGTGCGCCCGATCGATCGCGGCGTCCTCGTCGACGCCCTCGCCCGCCGCCACGAAGACGCCGTCGAGTTTGTGATTCCACGGTTCGGCCGGCCCGAAGTAGTCGCCGGGGCCGACCTGTTCGGTGAGCACGTGCTCGAAGTCGGCGGGGATCGTGACGACGTCGACCGTGTCCTCGACGGCCGCTCCGTGGAAGTACCGCTCTCGCGGCGCAACCGTTTCGAAGAACGGGTCACCGTCGGGCGTTTCGACGCCCTGGAGGTCCCGGATGAGTTCCTCGCGGAGTTCCTCGTACTCCTCGGGCGGCACGACGCCCGCCGGGTCCCGCCCCTCGAGGTTGATCCGGATACCGAGTTCGGTCCGTGCACGCACGTAAGCTTTCGACTCGGCGAAGTCGACCTGCTCGTTCGCCGTTCTCGAGATGCCGCCCGGCGCGTACTCGATCGCGAGGTCCGCCAGCCCGACCCGCTCGAGGGCGGCCCTGATCCGGCTGGCGGTGACGCCGAACCGGGCGGCGATCGAGGCCGCGCGCGCGGCCGCTCCGGGCTCCCAGCTCTCGCACTCCTCGCCCTCGCGAAGTCGTCTTCGCATCGGCGTCCACGACGGCATTCCTTTCCCGCCCGTCGTCGTCTCGAGGTAGCCCTCGTCGCGCAGGAATTCGTTGATCCGGAACTCGTAGCCATCGTAGGGTCCCATCCCGTGATCGCTCACGAGGAAGACCCGGTCCGGGTCGCAGGCCTCGAGCGTCGCCGCGATCTGTTCGTCCGCCGCCTCGTAGACGCTGTCGACGTGGCGCTCCTCGCCGTCGAACTCGTGGAAGACCGTGTCGGTCTTCTGGAACTGGAGGAAGCCGAAGTCCGGGTCGTACTCGTCGACGAGGTAGCGAAACGCCTCGCCGCGCATCCGGATCAGGCTCCGGTACTCCTCGATCTTCGCGACGTCCGACAGCGAGTCGTCGTCACGCGTGTAGCTCGGGTAGACGCGGTAGTCGCCGATCGCGTCGCGAACCTCCTCCAGCAGTCCGTCGGGGTGACAGGACGGATCCTCGGGACCGAGAAAGCCCGGGATCACGGCCCCGTCGAACTCGTCGGGCGGGTGGGTGACCGGCGCGTTGACGACGACGCTCGACCGATCGTGGCGGTCGAGCAGGGTCCACAGCGGGTGTTCGCGGACGTCCTCGTTGCTCGTCACGTGCCAGTCGTAGCCGTCGTAGCCGACGAAGCCGATCGTGCCGTGTTTCCCGGGGTTGACCCCGGTGTAGATCGACGGCCAGGCGCTGGGCGTCCACGGCGGGATCTGGGACTCGAGCGGCGCGGTCACGCCCTCCGAACAGAGCCGTTCGACCGTGGGTATCCGATCGTCGTCGAACAGTCGCTCGAAGACAGGGAGACAGCCCGCATCGATCCCGACGAGTAACGTCTCCAGGCCGGTTGATTCGGTCGCGGTACTCCTCGATGCGTCGTCGTCTCGGCGGAACGTCCGGGTCATCGGTTCAGTGAAGATCGGTCGGTACCAGTCGATACGGTCGGCCGCTGCCGACGGCACCACGGCAGCGGTATCGTTCGGTACAACACGGGTAACTACCCCGTTCGAGGTAGCTGGAACACTTCATTATCGGTTCGTTAAACGCTTCTACCGCCTGAAAACGAGGTCCGCGATGCCGGGCGATCGATCGTCGAACGACCCGATCACCGCCCGCGATCGGCCCCGGAGTGACGGGGGGTGTCACGAGGCCGCGTCGATCGCGTCCTCGAGCACCTCGACGGCGATCGCTTCGAGTTGCTCGGCCCGGTCTCCGGTCCGGGCCTCGGCCGTGATCCGCACGACGGGTTCGGTCCCGCTCGCACGCAGGAGGATCCACCCCTCGTCGAGGTCGACGTAGACGCCGTCGAGCGTCTCGACGTCCTCGTACCGATCCTGGACGCGATCGCTGACCCGGTCCATGACGGCCGCCTTGTCCGCGACCTCGATCGACCTGCGGCGGATGGGGTAGGTTTCGACGCTCGCGACGGGTTCCGAGAGCGGCCCCCGATCGGC
Organism: Halosolutus amylolyticus; assembly: GCF_023566055.1. Lineage (NCBI taxonomy): Archaea > Methanobacteriati > Methanobacteriota > Halobacteria > Halobacteriales > Natrialbaceae > Halosolutus > Halosolutus amylolyticus. Next base: position 512,513 of record NZ_JALIQP010000003.1, read on the forward strand.
GACGAGTTCGACGAGTTTGCACGCGGCGAGCGGCCCGTCCGGGCACAGCGTTTCCTCGGGCCAGATCCACGCGCCGCTCGGTTCGCCGCCGAAGACGACGTCCGGGTCCGTGGTTCGCTCCGCGACGAAGACGTCGCCAACCTGCGTTCGCCGCACCGACGCGCCGACCTCGGCCAGCGCGTCGTCGACGGCCATGCTCGTGTCGACCGGCGCGGCGACGGCGTCGCCGTCGCTCGCGGCCTCGCGTGCAAAGAGCGCGAGGAGCACGTCTTTCGGGACGAACGTCCCCGTCTCGTCGACCGCGAGCATCCGATCGGCGTCGCCGTCGTGGCCGATGCCAAGTTGCGCGTCCGTCGATTCGACGAGCGAGGAGAGGTCGGAGAGCGTCTCCGCGGTCGGTTCGCTCGGACGACCCGGAAAGCTCCCGTCTCGCTGTCCGTTCAGCGTGACGACGTCGCAGCCGAGGTCGGCGAGGACGCGGGCGGTGATCCCGCCGGTCCCGTTCCCGACGTCGACGATGACGCTCGGCGGGTCGTCGATCGAGACGGCCTCCCGCAGTGCCGTCCCGTGACGATCGATCGCGTTCGCGAACGGTTCGATCGAGCCCTGGCCGTCCCACGGCTGGAGGTCGAATTCCCCCCGGTCGACGCGCCGAGCGATCGCCCGGCGCTGGTCGGGGTCGAACGCCTTGCCGGAGGCGGACCAGAGTTTGAGCCCGTTGTCCGGCGCGGGGTTGTGCGAGGCCGTGACGACGACGCCCGCGTCGGCGTCCGCCCACGAAACGGCTCTCGCGATCGTCGGCGTCGGCGCGACGCCGGCCTCGAGGACGTCCGCACCGCACTCCCGGAGGCCGGCGGTCAGCGCGTCCGCCAGCACCGCGCCGCTCTCGCGCACGTCCCGCCCGACCACGACCCGATCGTAGCCGTCGGACGCGACGGCACGCCCCACGTCGAGCGCGAGGGCGGCCGTTACTTCGTCCCCGACGGTGCCGCGGATACCGCTCGTTCCGAACATACCGTTCCCCAGTCCGGAATCCCCGATTACTATGCCGTCGTTAACCGGGTGTTCTGCGGGTCACGGAGAATCGAAAGCGGGCTACGGAGAATCGAAGCGAACGGCCACGGCTTCGGCCGAGGGTGGCGGTTACCGATCGCTCGTGACCACTTCGCCTGGGGCGGTCGTCGCTCCCGGCGAGAGCCGCACGCCGGCGTTGAGACTCGTGTTGATGCCCGTCCTGACGCCGTCGCCGAGGACGACGCCGAACTTCCGGCGGCCGGTCGAGACGCGGTCGCCCGAGACGGTCATCTCGACCGGGTCGTCGTCGTGGCGCAGGTTCGCGACCGTCGTTCCCGCGCCGAAGTTGACGTCCCGGCCGAGGAGGCTGTCCCCGACGTAGGAGAGGTGGCCGACGGTGGCCCCGGCCATCAGGACGCTGTTCTTGACCTCGACCCCGTGGCCGATCTTCGCGTCTTCTCCGACGAGGGTCGCCCCGCGGACGTAGGCGTTCGGGCCCACGGTCGCGCCCGATCGAATCAGGGCCGGCCCCTCGACGACGACGCCCGATCGGACCGTCGCCCCCTCCTCGACGACGACCGGCCCCTCGATTTCGGCGTCGTCGCTGACGTCCCCTCGAAGTGACGGCTCCAGGTCGGCCAGTTTCCACTCGTTCGCCTCGAGCAACTCCCACGGCCGTCCCATGTCGAGCCACCGATCGAGTTCCACGTGGCCGACGTCGGATTCGTCGAGTACCCGCGCGAGGACGTCCGTGAGTTCGTACTCGCCGCGTTCGCTCAGCGGCACGTCGAGACAGTCGAGTGCCCCCGCCGGGAAGACGTAGACGCCCGCGTTCGCGAGGTTCCCAGGCGGGTCCGCGGGCTTCTCGACGATTCCCTCGACGGTGCCGTCGGCCACGTTCAGGATCCCGTAGTTCGACGGCTCGTCGACGCGAACCGAGCCGACGGCCGGCCCCGCGTCGAACAGCGCGGAGAGCGACTCCCGATCGAACACGACGTCCCCGTTGAGCACCGCGAACGGCTCGTCCCCGAGAACCTCGCTCGCGGCGCGCAGGGCGCCGCCGGTCCCGTCCTGTTCGTCCTGGGTGGCGTACCGGATCGGGACGCCTCCGTACCGATCGCCGAAGTAGTCGCGGACGACGTCGCCCTCGTAGCCGACGACGAGGACGATTTCGTCGGATCCAGCCTCGATCGCCGCGTCGACGGTGTGTGCGACCAGTGGCCGCCCGGCGACGGGCAACATCGGTTTCGGGATCGATTCGGAGAGCGGACGCATGCGCGTTCCCTGTCCAGCCGCGAGAACGACGGTTTGCATGCTCGCCCGGTCGGCCCGATCGGGTTTTCTTATACAGGCGCTAATGCTGCCGTAGCGTCGATCTGCGGTCGGGTCGTGTCCGTCCGCCGGATGGACGACCGCGTCGAGTTCGTCGCGCCGCTCCGGTCGCACGTCGAACGCCGTGATCATGTAGGGGCTGGCCGTCGCGTGTTCGAGGTAGTCGTCGTCGGCCGCTTCGGTCATCGATGGGGCGAACGGGCGCCACTCCTCCCGGTGGGTAATAGCGAGTGAAACAGTGAGGCGACGACGCGCGATCCGACGATCGAGGCCACCCGTCGAAACCGGTCGAGCACCCCTCTCGCGGCAGTTCGGGCGTCCGCCCCGCGCTGCCCGGCGTATAGTTGCTACACGCGCAGCGAACGATCGAGCGCGCCCGCTCGCGGATCCCATCGAGCGAATTCGGATTAAGGGATCTATCACCAAATGGTGCGACCCGGAACGAGCGGACGATATGGAGCAGAGGGTTTCCAGACGACGCGCATTGGCTGCGCTCGGTGCGACCTCGACCACGCTCGCTAGCGCCGGCTGTCTCGGCCTCTTCTCGGAGGAGGCGGGTGGCGACACCGACGACGGCGGATCGGACGCGGACGTGACAGACGGCGACGGTCCGACCTGGCCCGCGATCGAAACCGGCGAACTGCTCTCGGACTTCGAGGACCTCGATCGGTGGGAAGTCCAGAACGGGCACATCGAGGCCGCCCCGGACGAGGCGCTAACCGGCACACAGGCGGCAGTCGTCGAGAGCGACGACGGGACGGCGGGGGTGAGCAGGTTCTTCCCCGACGGACTCGACCTCGAAGCGTGGGACACCTCGATCGCAGTCCGACCGGATTCCGTGAGTCGAATCGTCGTCGAATTCGTCGCCCCGAGCCGCGAGGAACGGCTCAATACCGTCCGAACGGTGCCCGACGAGTTCGACGGCTGGTTCCGGCTCGACTGCGGCTACGAACACAAGCCGGAGGGCGAACCGGACCTGTCGAACGTCACCCGGCTCAACGTCATCGCGGTCGGTCCCGACGGCGGGCCGACCCGGATGCTGGTCGACGATCTCCGGCGGACCGAGGCCGTCGACAACGGGAAGGCCATCCTCGCGTTCTACGGCGGCCACGACTCCCACTACGATATCGCGGCGGAGCGGCTCGAAGAACGGGGCTGGGCGGGTGCGGTCCCGGTCGATCCCGGGCGCGTCGGGAACCAGGGCCGGATGGACTTCGCGGAGCTGCGGGAGCTCCGGGACCGCGGCTGGGACGTCTGCTCGTACCCGCGATCGGAGAGCGACCTCACCGAGCAACCAGAAGAGCGACAGCGGACCGTTATCGGGAGTGCTCGCAACTCCCTCGCGGACAGCGGCTTCCCCGACGGCTCGCGCCACTTCTTCGCCCCCGACTGGCGACGGATGACCGGGACGACCCACGCGATCGTTCGGGAACTCCACGAGTCGGGGTTCCTGTTCGGAAGCTGTACCACCGGCGCGCCGCCGACCGGGATCCACATGACGCCGGTGATCTGGGGCCCCGCGCTCCACAACGGCGTGCGCCGCCACATCAACCTCTGCGACCAGTACCAGCAGCTCACCGTGATCCGCGTTCCCCGGATCGTCGAGGGGGAGTCGGGCGGGAACAGCATGTCCCTCGCCGACTTCGAACACCTGCTCGACCACATCGAGCACCGCGGTCTCGACGTGATCACACCCTCCGATATCGTCGATGGCACGATGGACGGCGACGACAGCGGAGCCCAGGATGAACCCGAATCGCGGCCGGACGGACGTATCCTCGACGCGGGAGCGTCCTACTCGTTCGAGGGGACCGGAACGAGCGACTCCGCCGAGTTCGAACTCGAGGAGAGCATCCTCATCGGTCAGTTCTCCCACGACGGCGAGTCGGAATTCCTCGTCGACGTGACGCCGATCGACGGCGACCTCGACGATGAACGGCTCGTGACCGCGACGGGAGCCACGAGCGGCGAGTCGATCATGACCGTCGACGGCGGGCGGTATCGGCTCACCGTCGAAGCGGACGGCCCGTGGTCGATCGATCTCGATCAACCCGCGATCCACAGCGACGACCTCGCGGATCTCCCGGTCGAGGCGTCCGGAACCGGGTCCGGGTTCGTCGGACCGCTGTGGACCCCCGACGATCCGAGTCTCAGCGTGACCCACGACGGCGACGGTGCGTTCATCGTCGACGGCTACGGCGCGGACGGAAGCTGGGAACAGATCGTCAACAAAACCGGCGCGTTCGACAACTCGCGATCGTACGCCGCGAGTGGGGTCGTCTGGATCAACGTCGAGGCCGACGGCAACTGGACGCTCGACGTGAGCGACTCGTGAGCGGGCTGTAAGAACTCGTAAGCACCTCGTGAGCGGCGATCGGCAAAAGTAAGCCCGTCGTCCCCAGGCCGCCGCGCTCCCGATCGGACCGTCAGTCGTCGCTTTCGGCGGCGGAGGAGACGGTCTCGTCGTCCGCCAGTTGCGATTCGTCGACGGACGTCGCTGCGCTATCCACGCTGACGCCCTCCCAGTCGTGATCGGCGTGGTACCCCTCGCGCTCTTTCGCGCTCGGCGCGACGCGGATGAACTCGACCCCTTCGCGGGCCTCCGGGATCGTGTGGCCGCCGCAGTAGGAGAGGCCGGACTGGATCCCGGCACAGAACTCCTCGACGACGTCGGCGACCGGTCCCTTGTACGGCGTCAGCGCCTCGACCCCTTCGTCCGCGCGGACGTTGTTCTCCTTGTCGTCGCGCTTCTCGCCGGCGGTCGTCGTCGCCATCCCGCGCGATCGCTTGTAGAGCGTCCCGTCGACCTCGACCACCGCGCTCGGCGCTTCCTCGGTGCCGGCGAAGAGGCTCCCGAGCATCACGGTGTCCGCGCCCGCCATCAGCGCCTTCACGGCGTCGCCGGAGGTTCGGATGCCGCCGTCCGCGCAGACGGTGACGTCCATGTCCTCGGCCGCGTCCGCGCAGTCGTCGACGGCCGTCAGTTGCGGGACGCCGACGCCGGCGACCTTCCGGGTGGTGCAGTGGGACCCGGGGCCGATGCCGACTTTCACGCAGTCGGCACCGGCGGCCGCGAGGTCCTCGACGCCCGCAGGGGTGGCGACGTTGCCGGCGACGAGATCGGTTTCCGGGAACTCGGCCCGGAGCGTTTCGACGGCGTCGATCGTCCGTTCGAGGTGGCCGTGAGCCACGTCGACGACGAGGACGTCGACGCCGGCCTCGACCAGGCCGGCGCTGCGGTCGACGTAGTCCTCGTTGATCCCCACGGCGGCGCCCACCCGTTCGTCGGCATCGGTCACCCGCGCTACCTGATCGGCCTGTTCCTCGGGAGTGAGAAAGCGGTGCAGGACGCCGAGTCCCCCGGTACGCGAGAGTTCGATCGCCAGTTCGGCCTCCGTGACGGTATCCATGGCGGCGGAGACGAGCGGCGTCTCGAGTTCGATCGACGGCGTGAGATTCGTCGCGAGGTCGACGTCGCTTCGACTGTCGACGGGCGATCGGTTCGGGACGAGGAGCACGTCACCGTAGCTCAGCCCGGTGCGAAGATCGTTCATGACCCCTCAAAAGTAGGGCCTCCTGCCGAATACGTGTTCCGACTCCCGTCGATTCCCGCGAGCCCGCCAGTTCGCCGTTCTGGACGAACTCGATCGAAGACCCGGAAGTAGAGCCGAGTCGACGGCCATCAGGCGGCGTCGATCCACCCGAGCGTGTCCGCGCGCGTGAACTCCTCGTCCTCGTCGCGCGCGATTTCGACCACTTCCCCGGCGACGGGTGCCGGCACGTCGACGCTGACTTTCTCCACCTGGATCTCACAGAGCGTCTCACCCTCGTCGACCTGCCGGCCCTCCCTCGCGAACCAGTTGACGACGATGCCTTCCTCCTCCTCGACGTCGTCGGGCCAGACGTCGGCCGCCTCGATCGGCACCCGATCTTCGGTTCCGCTCATCGTTACTCCCGGGTGCGACGGACGGCCGCTTCGATGTCCTCGGCGTCCGGGATGACCTCGTCTTCCATCGGCCGGGCGTACGGAAGCGGAACGTCCGGGACGGCGACCCGCTCGACCGCCTCGAGGTCTGCCAGGCGTTCCTCGGCCGCGCTCGCGACGATCTCGCCGGTCACCCCGAACGATCGGTAGTCCTCGTCGACGACGACCAGTCGTCCCGTCTCGCCGATCGACTCGAGGACCGTCTCCGTGTCGAGCGGAACGAGCGTCCGGAGGTCGATCACCTCGACGTCGATCCCGTCCTCGGCGAGCGTCTCGGCGGCCTCGAGCGCCCGGTGGACGTGGAGGCCGAGCGTGACGACGGTGACGTCGGTCCCTTCGCGCTTGACGTCGGCGCTGCCGAAGGGGACCGTGTACGGTTCGTCCGGTACCGGCGTCTTGGGGCCGTCGGGGGCGGGCATCCACCCGATCCCCATCAGCCGCTTGTGGAACATGTAGACCACCGGGTCGTCGTCGCGGATGGCGTTGTGCATCAGCCCCTTCGCGTCGTAGGCGGTCGACGGGACGACGACCTTCATTCCCGGGAGGTGGGCGAAGGTGCCGTACAGCGTCTGGGAGTGCTGGGCGGCGTCGTTGTAGGTGCCGCCGACGGCGGTCGTCAGTACCATCGGAACGGAGACGCTTCCGCCGCTCATGTACGTGTTCTTCGCCATCTGGTTGTAGATCTGGTCCATCGCGACGCCGAAGAAGTCGACGAACATCAGTTCGGCGATCGGCCGCATTCCGGCCTGGGCCGCGCCGACGGCGGCCCCGAGGTAGGCCGTCTCGCTGATCGGCACGTCCATCACCCGATCGTAGCCGAACTCCTCGCGGAGCCCCTCCGTGCTGTCGAAGATGCCGCCGTAGTCGGCGACGTCTTCGCCCATGTAGAACACCTCGTCGTCCTCGCGCATCTCGTGGGCGATCGCCTCGACCATCGCGCGACTCATCGTCAGTTCCCGTTCGACCGCCTGCGGTTCTTGCTGTGCCATCAGTCGTCACCCTCTGATTCCGCCAGTTCGTGGTTCGGTTCGTCGGTCGTCACGCCCGAGGGCGGGTTGACGAAGACGTCCTCGTGGGCGTCCGCCGGCTCCGGTTCCGGCTGGTCTTTGGCCCACTCGATCGCCTCGTCGACGCGATCGTGGGCCCGCTCGCGGATCGCCTCGATGTCGTCGTCCGAGACGCCGGCCGCCCGCAGATCGTCTGCGAGCCGTTCGATCGAGTCGCGCTCCTGTGCGGCTTCCGTGTCCGCGTCCGGGCGATAGCTCTGCGGATCGCCCATGAAGTGTCCCATCCGGCGGTGGACCTGGACCTCCATCAGGGTCGGGCCGTTGTCCGCCCGCGCGCGGCCGATCGCGTCCTTCGCGGCGTCGTACACTGCCGTCGCGTCGTCGTAGTCGACGCGAACGCCCGGCATGCCGAAGCCGTCCGCGCGCCGGGAGCCGTCCTCGACGTCGGTGATCCGGTCTTTGGGCATGCTGATCGCCCAGTCGTTGTCCTCGATCACGAAGACGACCGGCAGTTCCTGGACGGCCGCCAGGTTGAGCGACTCGAGGAACGCCCCCTGGCTGATCGCGCCCTCCCCGAGGACGGCGACGGCGACGCTGTCCTCGTTTCGTTTCTTCGCCGCGAGCCCGGCCCCGACCGCCGGCGGACAGCCCTCGGCGATGATGCCGCTACAGGCGAAGTTGACGTCCGGATCGAACAGGTGCATGTGGCCGCCCTTTCCCCCGCTCAGGCCGGTCTGTCGGCCGAAGATTTCGGCCGTCATCCGCTTCAGGTCGACACCCTTGGCGATCGCGACGTGGTGTGGCCGGTGCGGGGCCGTCACCGTATCGTCGTCGCGAAGGTGTCGACAGACGCCCGCGGCCGCGGCCTCGTGTCCCGCCGCGAGGTGGAGTTCGCCGGGAATCGGTCCGGCCGAGATGTCGAACGCCGGTTGTTTCCCCTCCAGGTACTCCTCCTGAAGGCGCTCCTCGTAGTACCGCGCCGTGACCATGTCCTCGAACATGGCCTGTAATTCGCTAACGGCTACCATGGAAATCCGCGGAAGTATACACCGACCACCTACTTGAGCGTACCCCGAGATCCGCCCGGTGGTTCGCCCGATCGCGAACTCCCGATCGTCGGCCGGATCGTCGCCCTACGAAAGTCGATCCAGACGCCCATTGAGTCCGACATCGACGAACGGAATCACGAAGAGCGGGGCTTGGCGTCGTCCGCGTCAGCAGCGTCGTCGTCCTTATCGACGCTTTCCGTACCGTCATCGTCGTTCGCATCGTTCTCGCCATCACCGACGTCGGTCTCGTCATCACTCACGTCGTTCCCATCGTCGCTCTCTCGATCCTCATCGTCGCTTTCCTCGTTCTCGTCGTCGTCATCATCGTCGCTTTCCTCGTTCTCGCCGTCGTCACTATCGATCGACTCGTTCCCGTCACCGTCCTCTTCGTCAGCGGGCGCGCTATCGTCCGAGTCGCCGTCCTCGCGTTGGTCGTCGTCCCCGGTCTCGTTGCGGTCGGCCGACGCGACCCCGGTATCGGCTCCCGACACGTCATACGCATCCACGGATACCTCGCCGTCGACGACAACGTCGAGCGTTTCGGTGTCAGTAAAGACCGCCTCGGTGTAGCCGATCGCGGAGAGGCCGCTGAGGAGGACGAGTAGGCCGAGAAGCGCGGCTAGCGGTTTACTCGTCACGGACCTCACCTCCGGTCTCCACGCAGTCCGCGTCCCACGAGTCCAGTTCGACGTCCCAGTCGACGGCCGCGTCGGGGTTCTCGGAACCGACGGGGATTTGTTCCTCGGCCCAGTCGAACTGGCTCGAACGGGCCGCCCGAGACGTGTTGGAGGCTATCGACGTCGACCCATTCGATCGCGATTCCTCGGCGGTCCGGGTCTGCGGATCGTCCTGGGCGCCCATCGTCGACTCGGAGGTCTCGGGTTCGCTCTCCGGACTCGAGGGCGGTTCGCTCGGCAGTTGTGACCGCGCGGCGAGCACGAGGGCCAGACTGGTCGTCGAAGCGGTGACCACCACCACCGAGACCATGTCCGGCACGCCGGTCCGGAGATAGCTCGTGTACGTCACCCAGCCGCTGTATCCTGCCAGTGCGGCGAGCAGGATCGGTGAGATCGTCAGATCGATCGCGGTGAGCTGGTACCCATCCGCACCCGCGTCGGCCGCTGTTTCGGCTTCAGATTCGAGGTCTGCGCCGACGTCGTCGCTCGTCGCTCGATCGGTCGCGGCCATCTCCACGGACCGTTTTTCGGTCTTTGTCGCGGCCCCCGGACTCGCCTCCTCGGGTGCCAGCTCGTGATCGGTCGCCGATCGGCCGCCGTCCCTGTCTCCGTCTTTTCCCGATCGCCCCGCGTAGATCGCCCACGCTTCCGAGAGGACGAACGCGGCGATTGGGAGCACGACCAGCGCGGCGAAGCCGAGCGGGGTGTTGACGAACGCGATCATGTAACCGACGAGCGGGATCGTCCCGATGACGTGACCGATGTACTGATCCGCATTCACAGGGGCCGAGTCGACGTTGTCGTTCGCATCACCCTGGGTCCGGAACTGGCGGTCGTCGCCGCTCCCCTCCACCGAGACGACGCGATGGGTCGTCGGCGTCCCCTCGTCCGATCGCTGGTAGGTGATCACGTCCCCGCTCTCGACCGTCGACGGATCGGTGTCCGCGACGAGGACCACGTCCCCCGGCGAGATCGCCGGCTCCATGCTGCCCGAGAGCACGACGAAGCTATACTGGGCGCCGACGAGTTGGGGGACCGCGACCACGACGAACGGGATGACGACGGCGACCACGAGCAGGGTTGCGGCGATCCGTCCCGCTCGTCGCAACTTCTCACCCGACACCGGACCGAGCCAGCCGGAGTCGTCGTCCGACGGCTGGCGCTCCGATTCCGGTGGCCCGTTCGGATCGGAATCCGTCACCGAGTTCGATGGGATCCCAGAATCGGAATCCGCCTCCGTTTCCGCCGCCGGTACTCGCTCGGCCGTCTCCGCCTCGTGTGTCGGTCGATCCGTCTCCGCCGTCTCCCCTGTCGTTCGCTCTCTCATGTCAGTGACACCCTCCCTCGGCCGCACAGATCGCGATTGTCACGTGGCTGATTCCGTAGTACTCCGGAGAATCGTCGCCGGAATCGCGTCGTGGCGCGTACACGAGTCCGTCCCCGTCGCTCCCCTCGAGCGCTCCAGTCGTATTCTCGAACGGCCCGTCGACCGGCGGTTCGTACGTCTCGATCGCCGGACCGGTGCCGTCCGGATCCCGACCGCCGGCGACGTCGACTCGACAGAGCGCCGGTCCTCGGTGGCCGTCCTCATCGACGATGTCGAACGCGATCGCGACGGTTTCCCGATCGCCGCTGTCGGGCTTGTCTGCGACGTCCGTGACGCGGAGTTCGTATCTCGACGCCCCCTCGGAGAACGCGTACGTTCCCGGCTCGATCCGATTCTCACCGATCCCGGCCGGCCCGTCGGCCTCGAGTTCCAGTTTGCCGACGTCGAGACAGCAGGGGCAGGGATCGGCTGGCGGGCACGGTGGAGCGGGGTCGAATGGCGGCGCGGACCGATCCGTGTGCCTGCACTGGCGTCCGACGACCGCCAGCGACGGCGCCGCCGACTCGTCGCCGACGTATCCCGCGATGTCCCACTTGACCCGGAGACACACCGCGTCGCCGGGGGCGACGCACTCGCGCCCGTCGATCGGCGCGTCGGGGTCCCGGCCGCCGTCGAGGGCGATTCCCCTTGCGAGGATGTCGAACACGTCGCGGAACGATCCCGCTGTCAGTTCCCCGCCGGGCAACGGGTCGCCGGTTTCACAGTTCGCGTACGAGAGGGTGAGACGAGCGACCTCGCCGAACGTTCCGAGGGACCCAGAATCGGGACACGTCCCCCTGAGCCAGAGGTCGGCGGGATTGTTCTCCGTTCGCTCCGTCGGTCCGATCTCAAGGACCGCAGCCCCACGCCTGTGGTGCCCGTCGTACGCGATCGGAAGGTCGAAGCGACCGTCGCTTCGGCCCGTTTCGCCGGCGTTCGGCCCGTCGACGAGCTCCCAGTCGATTCGCAGATCCAGCGCGCCCGTCGTGAGGACGGCGCCGACTCGCTCCGCGTCGCTGAGCAACGACGTCGTCGCTCCGTTCGTCGCAAGGCCGCCGGATCCGACCGCCACCCCCGCGAGCAGGCGGCGACGCGTGATGCCCGGTCGATCGTCAGCCATCGACGCGGGATCCACCTCCGTTCTGCCCGTCCTCGAAGAACCGGCGGCGTCGCGCGCCGCACTCCGACGGTCGATCTCGAGGACTGCGTTCGCGCATGAGTTGTTCGATCGACTCTCGATCGATTCCGTACCCGGATATGTATACTCCGTGTACCGCCCGGTACACCGGCCGTGTCGGGCCGGTATACTCGTCATACCGGCCGCGTATCCGCATCAAACCGTCGCCGAGACCGCACTCGGTGCTGCCGATCAGCCCGGCCCCCGACACCGATCGGTTTCGGAACGGTCGTTCGCTCACTGTGTCTCCGCTCATCATCTCCCCCGGACGGCCCACCGGCGGAGTCGAACCGCCGTCGCACCCGTGTGGGCCGATCGATCGCGAACGAGGGTGACGCGACCGCGTCGCGGTTCGCGCGCCGTCGATCGTCGCGTCTCGCGCCTCGATCGCCCGTCGTCGATGCCGATCGGTTATCCTACGCGGTCGACCCGCTGCCGTCGTTGTGTCGGGCCTGTTCGGCGTAGAAGCCGACGTCGAACGTGACAGAGTCGGTCTGGACCTCGTTGCCGACGTCGGTCGGCAGCTCCCACTCGAACCCGAGACAGTGGGTCGCTGCTGGCTCGAAGGGGTCGCGGTCCTCGTGATCACCGGCGGCGGGTTCGCCGCCGTCGATCTCGTCGTACACGCTCTCGCGATCGCCGTCGAGCGGGATGCCGTCGTCGGTTTCGAGGATTCCCATGAGTTCCGCGAGCGTGCCGCTGAAGATCTCCTTCTCGCCTGCGATGATCTGTCCGATGCGGCTGAACGCGTCGATCAGTTCGTCCGCGTCGCCGGCGTCGAAGAAGTGAGCGTCCGCCGGGTCGCTGGCCATGGCCTGCAGCGTGGTCGTGTCGGCGGAGCCGAACGCGACGGTGTAGAGTTCGATCCCCTCGTTCTTCGCGTTCGTCGCCTCGTCGGTCGGATCCGCGCTCCCGTCTCCGTCGTCGTCGACGTTCGCTTCGCCGTCCGACATGACGACCATAATCTTGTCCGCGCCGCTACGAGCGTTGGTTCCGTTGAGCAACTCGTCTTGTGCCGTGGTCACGCCGCCCTCGATGTTGGTCTGGCCGCCGGAGGAGAGGCCGTCGATCGCCGACTTCGCCGCGGCGCCGTCGTCGGTCAATCCCTGGTCCAGCGCCGCACTGGACGAGTAGCTGACGACGGTCACTCGGGCGTTTCCACCCAGTTCGTCGACGAGACCCTTGGCCGCGTCTTTCAGGTCCGACATCGAACCGGACATCGAACCGGAGCGGTCGAGGACCAGCGCGACGTCGACGTCGTCGCCGCCGTTCTCTTCGTCCGCGTCGTACTCGCAGTCGCAGTTCTCGTCGTACCAGACGCGGGTCTCGATCGAGTCGGCGAGTTCCCCCTCACCTTCGCCGTCGGTGTCGTCGACCTCCGACTCCGGTTCGGTGAGCCCGTTGTCGTCGTTCGCCGTCAGCGAGCCGTTCATCCAGATGTATCCCGGATTGTCGCACAGGTGGAGGCTCGTCGTGAGGCAGCCGGAGTCGCCAGGCTTGACGTCTTCGAGCGCGATGGGTGAGATTTCGTCGCCGTTGACAAGCCGTTCGCGGGCCTGCTCGTCGCAGAACCCGTGTTCGAGGACGTACTGGTCCCAGTCTTCGATGTCGCCGGTGTCCGGCACCTCGTCGAGGAGGTAGACGCCCTCCTCGGCGTCGATCACCTCGGCGCCGTCGTAGCCCATCCCCCGGATCTCCTCCAGGCGGCCCGGGCCGCCGTGGTACCTGACCTGGTAGTCGAGCAGGAGGTCGAGTTCTCCCGCCGCCAAGCTGTTTCCGTCGAACGATTCCTCGTCGTTGAAGTACGCGCTCGTACCGAGGGCTGCGCCGGCGGATGAAACGCCGACCACGCCGACCCCAGCCAGGAGCTTACGTCGTGAAATGTTTCCGTTCGTCATTGGTTGCGTGTTCCGTCAATTACGTGTGGGTCAGTTGTTGCCGTCCGAGTCGTCCGCGAACGGGTTGTTCTCGCCGGTGTTGTGCCGCGACTGCTCCGCGTGGAACGCGAGATCGAACTCGACGCTGTCCGTCTGGATCTCGTTCCCGACGGACGTCGGCACCTCCCATTCCAGGCAGACGCAGGTGTCGTCGTGCTCGTCGGGCTCTTCGACGCCTTCGAAGGGGACTCGATCGCCGGGTTCGGCGTCGCCGTTCCCGTCGCCGTCGAGCGCGATCCCGTCCGCGAGGGCCGCCAGCACCTCTTTGAGCGTTCCGCTCTCGATTGCATCGCCGTCGACCGTAGCGCCGTCGGCATCCTCCCCGCAGTAGCGTAGCGTCGCCTCGATGGCGTCGGCGAGTTCGCCCTCGCCGTTCGGATCGCCCGGATCGTTGGCGTCCCCGCCGGCCTGGGTCTCCGGCTCGGGTTCGGTGTAACCGTTCTCGTCGTTCGCGGTCAGCTCGCCGCCAGCCCACACGAACGCGGGGTTGTCGACGATCGAGAAGCAGAAGTCCAGCGAGCCGCTGTCGCCGGGCTTGACGTCTGCGAGGCCGTAGCTAACGGACACCTCGTCGCCCTCGTGTTCGTCCACGCCGCCCTGGACGGTTCCGCTCGTCGGTTCGCCGAGGTTCTCGCCCTCCACGCCGTCCTGATCGGCGGTGAACTCGTAGTGAACGTACAGATCGAGTTCGCCGGCCGCCAGGCTGTTGTCGTCGAACGATTCCTCGTCGTTGAAGTACGCGGTCGTGCCGAGGCCGGCTCCCGCGGACGCGACGCCGATCGCGCCGAGTCCGCCGATTACCTGCCGCCTCGACAGCGAGTAGCTTCTGTCTTCTGTCATGGGTGTTCGGTGTCCCCCCCGGCGCCGATCGCCGATCGCGTCGGTTCGGCCCGGACGGGCTGATTCGGGCGTCGATCGGGGGGACTATACCTATGAGCCGATTCGGTGTGACCGAACGATCCGTGGAGCGATCTAAACCCGCCGTTCGGCGATCTTATTGATGGCTTGTGGGTCTAGGCCAGGGAAACTAGCAGACCGGTATGCTAACCCGACCGGACGGCACGATCGGTTTACCGGCCGGTACAGCGATCATACATACCCGGCTCGACTTCCCAGTGGGCGTGCGAGTCCATGTTCACACGGAGCACCACCGTCCCGGAACGGGAGATCCACCAGGTCCTGAGCAACGCCAGGCGTCGGCGGACGCTCGAACAGCTCCGAAGTTCGAGGGGAACGATAACCCTTCGCGAACTCGCCGAGCGGATCGCGACGATAGAAACCGGGGAGTCGCCCGCACCCCGCAACGTGCGCCAGAGCGTCTACACGTCGCTCCACCAGACCCACCTTCGCCGCCTCGACGAACTCGGCATCGTCGAGTACGACGAGAATCGAAAAGTGGTCAGGCTTCGCGAGCGCGCCCGTCGCGTCTCGCTCTACATGGAAGTCGAGACGCCCTTCGGAATCAGCTGGGCCGAGTACTACCGGCTCCTCGGCGTCGGGAGTCTCTTCGTCGTGGTCGCGGCGATGGGAGACGCCCCCGGCTTCTCGGCCGTCGACCCGCTGCTGTGGGGCGTGTGTTTCCTGCTCGTCTACGGGCTCTCGTCCGCCTACCAGCTCTGGCGGAACCGCTGGACGGTGCTACAGCTGTTCCGATCGTCGGTACACCGCGTTCGAAGATAATCCGCGATCGGCTCCGCTGCGGTACGTTCGCGGTCCGCGGTCGATCGATCGCACCGACGATCCGGCGCGACGCGGGCCAGTGTCAACTGCCCGTAATGTCTATGTGCCATGTGTACGAATGGCGTAACGAATGCGCTGGCAACACACGATCTACGCCTATCCGATCCTGCTGGCGACGGCGATCTCACTCGGCCACGCCGCGTACGCCCTGATTCGAAGCAGATCCCACGGCCAGCGACCGACGCTCCTGCTGTTCGCCGCCATGAACGTGGCGATCGCGATCTGGACCGGGTTCGGGGCCCTCGGCCTCATCAGCACGGTTCCGCGGTTCAAGTACTACGCCTATGTGATCAGCCACGTTGGCGCCGCCGGCGTCGGACCCTTTCTGCTCCTGTTTGTTCTGGCGTACACGGATCGGACCAAGTGGCTCCGTCCGTCGATCGCCGTCGGCGTCTTCGTCGTTCCGGCGACGTTTATCGCACTGCTCGTTACTAACCCCTACGAACTGGCGCTCACCGAGACGCGTATCGTCGAGGCCAACGGCGTGCTCGTCTTCCGCGCCACGAGGGGGCCGGCGCACATGTCCCTGAGTTTCGTCTACACACTGTTGCTCGCGATTGTCATTCTCGGGGTGATCGGCCACGAGACCGTCCGTCAGGGCCGTCGGTACCTCCCGCAGGCGTCGTTGCTGACCGTCGCCGTCGTGACGCCGATCACCGTGAGTGCACTCACGATTGCGAACGTGCCGCCGTTCACCGTCGACAACGTCAACTTCGTCTCCGTTTCAACTGCGGTCTCCTGCATCGCCCTCGGAATCGCCACGGTTCGGTACCGATTTCTGGATCTGCAGCCGATCGCCAACCGGACCGTCGTCGATCACTCGCCGGACGGGATCCTCGTCGTCGACGTGGACGGGAGGGTGGTCGACGCGAACGAGGCGGTCTCCGCGATGCTCGATCGCGACCCGATCGTTGGCGAAGCGGTAGACGACCTCCTGCCCGAGGCTCGCGTAACGAGCGACCCCGGCGCGACGACGGAACTCGAACTCGCGTCCGACGCGGTCGACTTTCTGGTCGTTCGGTCGCGCCCGCTCCGCCGGCAGGGCCGACACATCGGTTGGGTCGTCGTCTGCAGCGACGTCACCGAACACCGACGCCGGGAGCGCGAACTCGAAGCGTTCACCGGCGTCGTCTCGCACGACCTCCGGGCGCCGCTGCGGACGACCGATCGGTACCTCGAACTCCTTGAGGACGCGCTCGACACGGAACTGGACGACGAGACGCGACAGTTGCTCGCCGTCGCCAGGGAGAACAGCCGCCGGATGCAGGAGATGGTCTCGGACCTCCATCGATACTCGCGGATCGGCGCCACGGAAGACGAGTTCGGGTCGGTCGACTGCGAGGCCCTCGTCGAAGCAGTTCTCGACGGGCTGCGATTCGAGATCGAGGACCGGAACGCGACCGTCGTCGTCGAGGACCTCCCGACCGTCCGCGGCGTCGAGCACCTGCTTCGGCGCCTGTTCCAGAACCTCCTGGAGAACGCGCTCACGTACGCGGACACGACGGCCCCCGAGATCCGGATCGCCGCGACACGGGCCGACGGTGCGTGGCGGTTCGCCGTCCGCGATAACGGCGCGGGGATCGATCCGTGCGACCTCGACCGGGTCTTCGATATCTTCACTCGCGGCTCGAACGCGACGGACGAATCCGGCACGGGGATGGGGCTCGCGATCTGCAAGAAGATCGTCGATCGACACGGCGGAACGATCGATATCGACTCGACGCTCGGCGACGGAACTGTGGTTACGTTCACCGTTCCCGACGCTCGACCGACCGACGAGCGACGACCGTCGAGCGACGAGCGAACGCCGGTCGGTTCGGTCACCGCGAGTGGACTCGATCGAGCGTGACCGTCACCGTCGTTCCGCCGGCTTCGTTGTCTTCGATCTCGAACTCGCCCCCGAGTTCCTCGAGCACCGTCGTCACGAGGTACAGCCCGACCCCCATCCCCGAGGCCTCGTCGAACCGGACGCTGGGATCGGTGAGAAGATCCTTCTGCGTGTCCGGTATCCCGACGCCGTCGTCGGCGATCGAGACGGTCGCTCGGTCGGCCGACGTCTCGACGGTCACCGTCACCCGCGGAACGCTGCGATCCGAGTGTTCGACGGCGTTTTGCAGCAGGTGTACGAACGCCGAACCGAGCATCGGCGACCCGGAAACGAGGATCGGAGCGCCGGATTCGGGCCGTTCAATTCGCATCGACGCGTCGTACTCCCGGCGTACGTTCGCCACCGATCCCTCCACGACGTCGATCAGATTACAGGGGGCGTGCCGGACGTCGTCCTCCGAGATCACGCTCGTCAACTCGGCGGCCGTGTCGGTCAGTTTCGCGACGTGGCCGGCCGCTTCGAGTACCGTCTCGATCGTCGCCTCGTCGCCGTGCTCGCGCTCCCGGCGGATCTGGTCGGTCAGTCCGACGATCATGCTCACATCGTTTCGGATGTCCTTCCTGAGCAGTCGGTTCAACAGCGCGAGTCGCTGGTTTCGATCACGGAGTTCGGACCGGCGGCGAGTTCGCTCGATCGCGTATCGGAGCGTCCGCAGGATCGCTTCGGCGGTGATCGACTCCTTGACCAGATACTCTTCTGCTCCACGCTGGATCGCTTCGACCCCCACTTCGGCGTCGTCGCGGCCCGTAAGCACGACGATCGGCAGTTCCGGTGCGGCCTCGACCATCGACTCGACGGTCGATACCCCCCGACTGTCGGGGAGCATGAGATCGAGGAGAACGACGTCCGGGGGCCGCGTGCGAACCCGCTCTTCGGCGTCGGCGAGGCGATCGACGTGGTCCAGCTCGGCGATAGCGATCGGCGCGTCGACGCCGCGCTCGTCGCGTCTGGTTCGGTGTCCGTGGACGAGTCGCTCGACGTACCGTGCGTCGTCCGCGTCGTCTTCGACGAGAAGCACGTCTACTTCGAGCGATCGAGTCGTACTCATTGGATCCCCCGTCGGCGAAGGCGAAATCGGACGGAGAGCGCGGCTTCGACGTCGAGTGTGGGCTTCGCATCTCGTTTCCCACACCCGCTGCCGGCCTCGATTCGTCCGATCGGCGACGGTCTCGAATCGTCGCGTGCGCTTCGGCGTTGTCTCCTCTCACACGTTGGATAACCAATAACTTTACCCTCGTAGCTCAGACAATCGGTATGGTCGACCAGGAACCCGGCATTCCGAACGACGCGCGGATCGCGCTCGACGTTCTCTCGTTGCTCTCGAAGAAGTGGCATCCGATCGTCATCGTGACGCTCGACCGCCGGGGTCCCCTGGGGTTCAACGAACTCCTCGAATCGATTCCGAACCTCTCCGGAAAGGTGCTCACGGAGACGCTCGAAGCGCTGTCCGAAACCGATGTGGTCGATCGGACCGTCGTGAGCGAGTCCCCGCTCCGGGTCGAGTACGATCTCACCGAGGCGGGACGGGACATGCGGCCGATCTTCGACGCGCTCGCCGAGTGGGGAACTCGGCACCTCGAAGCATCGCCCCCGACGATCCTGATCGCCGACGCCGATCGGCGCCTCACCGAACTGTACGGCCAGTGGCTGCCGGACAGATACGCCGTCGCACGCGCGCACAACGATTGCGAACTTCGATCGGCCCTCGACGACGACCCGGACGTCCTGCTCCTCGAAAAGAGTCTCCCCGGCGTCGACTGCGAGGCGGTGGTCGAATACGTCGCCGAATCCTGTCGAACGATAGTCCTCGTCGGTGATCGACCGGGCGTCGACCTCCTCGAACTGAGCTGCGACGACGTGCTCCAGAAACCGATCGTTCGCGAGACGGCGATCGATGCCATCGACGAACAGCTGTCCCGCAGGGGCGAGCCCGCGGACGATCGAGAGCGGGCGGCGCTCGCCGCCAGGCGATCGCTCCTCGAATCCGTTCACTCGCGGGAGCGCCTCGAAGCGGACCCGAGGTACCGCGAGGCACGATCGGAGGGAGAGTCGTTCAACCCGTCCCGCGACGGCTGACGGTCACGCATTCGGTCCGTAGGGTCCGATCACGGTAACTTACCGCGAGGTAACTATCCGACGTACGTTTTGGTTAGCTCGAATATAAGTTTCGGCCGTCCGACTCCCACCCGTGGGGATCGATGGAATCGATACAAATCGACTCGGGGGGAGCGGAGCACGGCAGACAGGACTCGATCGAGGCGGATCCCCCTGATTCGTTCGCGTCACTTTCGAGGGACAGCCTCTTCGAAGTCCTGTCGAACGCACGGCGTCGGTCGATAATCGCGTACCTGAACGGCACCGACACCGAGACGGTGACGGTTCGCGACCTCGCCGAACAGATCGCCGCCTGGGAAAACGGCATCTCGGTCGCCGAGGTAACCTACAAGGAACGAAAGCGGGTGTACACGTCGCTCTACCAGCTACACCTCGAAAAACTCCACCGATTGGGCATCGTCAGGTACGATCAGGACAGGGGAATCGTCGAGCAGACGCCGATCACCGCGCAACTGGAGTCGTATCTGGATACCGATGTCGACGACGAGGACGACGGCGGCACCTGGGCGCGACTGTCGCTCGCCATCTCGACCGGCTGTGCCGTGATCGTCCTTCTCGCCTGGGTCCTTCCCGTCGGCTCGGTAAACGGGTTCGGTATCGCGTCACTCATCGCCGTCGCCTTCCTCGTCGTGTCGATCGCGCAGGTCCTCGACGAACACGACGGGTAACGTGAGCCGACGTCGATCCGGGCGGGAGTCGGGCCGACCCGCTCTCGAGTCCGCCACGTCCGACCGTCGACCCGCCGGTTGGATCGGTCGATCGCAAGCCGGAAGCTGTGGTCACCACTCGCAATCCCGACGCTGTGGCTACAAGTACCACAAGCCGGACTGGGCTCACAGATCCAGTTCCATCTCGTGTTCCCCACGGTTGCGCGCCGTCGTCTCGAAACCGGCCGATCGGTAGAGGTTCATCGCGATCCGATTGTTTCGATCGACGGTCAGCCAGACGTGGGTCAGCCCGTTGTCCTGGCCGTGTCTGAGCAGGCCCCGGATGAGATGGGTGCCGATTCCGGCTGACTGGTACGTCGGCCGGACGAAAATCGCCAGTTCGGCCGTCTCGTCGTACGGCACCAGGACGGCGTGCCCGACCACGTCGTCCCCGTGTCTCGCGACGGTGTTCAGCCCGTCTTCGAGGAGGCCGTCGATCCACTCCCGCGTCCGGGACTCGTCCCTCGGCGGCAACCCCTGCGATCGCGAGTCGTCGTCGAAGTGGCCGTACATCTCCACCAGCGGTTCGGGGCCGCCATCGTACTCGCTAACCGTGATCGTTCGCCCCTCCCGATCGGTGACCGTCGTCGGTGGACGCGGGAACTGGGACGGATAGTCGGACGTGGTCGCCATGTCCAGTACTCGGGGTCGCCCCTCCCTAAGCGTAGCCCGGATTCCCGATTGCTGGGAGCGGTGGCGTCCGAACCGATCGCACCACGGTACCGCCGCAATCACTGCCGACTCGACAGCGGTGACGGAATCGTCTCGCCCCGCCGACGTGTGATCGAGGACTCCTTGCGAATCAACCCCTCAGTATGAGGTAGTTCTCCGGCATCAGTACGATCACAGGATGCGTTTCGGAATCACACCCGTTCACCTCCCCGACGATCGACCCGGCTGGATCGCCGCTCTCGGTCCGATCGTCGCCGTCCTGTTCGTCGGCGGATTCGTCGCGTATCTCCTGACCGAGTGGCCGCGGATCGCGACCGATCCGGCGTTCTTCCAGCACACGGGCTGGTACGTCCTCCAGGGCGGCGTCCCGTACGTCGACGTCTGGGACGTGAACCCGCCGGTTCCGTTCGCCATCACGGCCGCGCTCGCCGCCGTCTCCGGCGGGGACATGCTCGTCCTGCACGGTCTGAGCGTGGCGCTCACCGTGCTCGTCGCCGCCGCGAGCGTCATGCTCGTCGGGTGGGTGGCATACCTCGTGACCGGGCAGAACGCGGCCGCGATCGCCGCCGGCCTCACGATGCTCGTCGTCCCGGAACTCTTCGTGCTCCCGTTGCTGGGGGTCCGATCGCAGTTCTATTCGCTGTTCTTCGGGACCCTGGCGCTCGCGCTGGTCCTTCGCGATCGGCCGTTCCTCGCGGGGGCCGCGGCGGCGCTAAGCGCCGGGTCGTGGCAGGCGGGAGCGGTCTTCGCACCGTTGGTCGTCGGGATCGCCGCCCAGCGGATCGGCCCGAACGCCGCGCTCCGGGCGATCACGGGCGGCGGCGTCGTGACCGGACTCGTCGTTCTCGCGTTCGCGGCCGCGGGCGCGCTCGTTCCGATGATCGTCCAGGCGATCGTCGCGCCGCTGGCTGCGGGATCGTCGTCCACCCTGGCCGAGCACGTCTACTCGATCCTGCTGGTGTTCGGCTACGGATCTCTGCTCCTCCCGGTGGCGCTGTTCGGCTGGGTCTACGCCGCCGTCCGCGACCTTCGCGACCAGTGGTGGGTGCCGACGGGCGGGTTGCTCCTCGGCCTCCAGGTGCTGTTCGTCGATATGGACGGCGCGACGGACACGTTTCTCTGGCTCGCGTTCGTCGCGATCGGCGTGGCAATCGCCGTCGATCCCCTGCTGACGCACGCGTATCGATCGGTGACGGCGGTGACCGATCGTCGACCGACCGCCGCGATCCGACCGAACCGCCGACTGCTGTCGATCGTCGCGGTCGTCGCCGTCGCCGGGCTCCTCGTCCTTTCGGGGCTCGTCTGGAACACCGGCTCGCCGTCCGTGAAGTCGACGCTCACGTCGATGGAGCAGGAGGCCGAGCCGGAGGGCGAGACGCCGTCGGTAACGCCTGGCGACGCGGACGTTCCGTCGATGCGGACCATCTACTGGGAGCAACTCGAACCCGAGACCTGCCACTACCGGTTGAGCTGGAACGAAGTACGATGGGTCGCGATGACCGACGATCGACTGGACAGACGACAGTGCGACGGGTGGCCGAGTCGTCTCGATCGCGCCAGCGGAGAGCGGTCGCTCGGCAATCCCGGTCTCGGATAGATTTAGCCACTCCCACCGCGTATTTATCAGTGTTCGAATCCTGACGGTGAACGATCGACGCCCGGCTGCGGCCGTGACGGGCAGTTGAGCGGTGAATCGACACCGCCGACCGGGGCGCGATCGGCCGGGATACCGAGCCCGAACCGCCGAACACACGTGCGCCTCACGAGTTTGTTCGGCGCAAAAGTAGTCCCGGGCGGATTCGAACCGCCGTCCTGAGCTATCTTCCGTGACGGATCGAACCGGACACGTCCAAAGGCTCAGATGATTGGCCACTACACCACGGGACTTCTCACGGTGTTCGACGCCCCGCGTACCTCGCAGTTCGTACGGAACTGCTCACCACCACGGGACTTCGTGTCCGGTCTAATCACTCGTCGGTACAATAGTGTTACTTTTCATCCCGGGACGGAGCGCGGATCTCACCTGCTTCCACCCTCCGGTGGCACGGCCGACAGAGGGTGATCACGTTCGCCAGCGTGTGCGCCTCCGCCGGCCGATCGAACTCGCGAACGGGTGTCAGATGATGCACGTCCGGGTTCTGGCCGAGTTCGTCCGGTCCGGCACCGCACTGTTGGCACTCGTACCTGTCTCGCTCGAGGGTCTGCCGTCGAACCCGCCACCACGACCGACCGTATTCGATCGGACCACCCTCCCACTGGTGGTGAGCCGGTCCGACGACGTTCTCGGAGAGCCAGTCGCCGTAGCACTCGAGCGTACAGAATACGCCACGACTCCGATTCGCCGCTCTGGACGGGACGACGTCGAATTCCGCCCCACAGTACCGACAGGGTACGGACACGCGTTCTCCCGGTTCCGATGGGTTTTCGGGTAGAAGTCCGTCAGTCCCCCTGACACAATCGGGACAGTACGTCCCAATTTTGTTCGATGGATAGAACGAAAACGAGTCACCGCAGGTTGCACACGTCCCGGTCTCGCTCGCGTCGCTCCAGTTCCCGTTGTGCTCACCCGCGTTCGGATCGCAGTCGTCGCAGTACTCCAGCCGCGATTTCGGATCGTAAAACGCCGTCCCACACCCCTTGCAGGTCCGGTTCGGCAGCGGTTCACCGTGCACTTTCGTATGGTGCTGGCGCATCCCCTGTTCCGTCCGGAGGGATTTTCCGCACGTCGGACAGTCCATGTGCCAGTTCGCCGCACCATCCCGGATAAATTCGCGGCCCAAACCCGTATCGATCGCGTCGCTCATCTGGCTCATCGACGAGATGACCACCGCGACCGGATCAGGACCGCCGCGACGACGATCGAGCAACGACAGGACCGTCTCGAAGCGATCGTCGAGGACCGCAACCGGGTCGACGCCCGTGTCCCGGAGATCGACGTCGCGGCGACCGATACCGATCTCCGGGTCATCGGCCGTCGACCGAGATTCCGCTCGCGGTGTGAGTTAACGACGTACGTTTTTGACCTCGGAGCCCGTACCGGAAATATGGCACGCCACGTTCTGGTTCCGATCGACGGCTCGGGGCAGTCATGGAAGGCGTTCGAGTACGCGCTGTCGAACCACGAGGGGAGCACGATCACCACGCTCTCCGTGATCCATCCGGCGCACGGACTGTTTACGGATGCGGACGACCACGGTCTCTTTGCCCCCGACGACGGCGGACTGTTCGATTCGGGGGCGCGCGAGCAGGCCGAGGACGCCGGCGAGGAACTGCGCGAAGCGGCCCGGCGGCGGTTCGAGGATGCCGATCCCGTGGATACGACGCTTGAGACAGTGGTCGAAGCGGGGCGGCCCGCGAACACGATCGTCGACTACGCGGACGAACACGACGTCGACGGGATCGTCATCGGGAGTCACGGCCGCGACGGCGCCTCGCGGGTGCTCCTCGGCAGCGTCGCCGAAACGGTCACCAGACGGGCTGGCGTGCCGGTGACGATCGTCCGGTAACCGATCGATCGGGAAAATACGGAGGGTCGATCCGTCGAACGCCGCTACAGGTAGTCCTCGGCCGCGAGTCGTTCGATCCCTTCTTTCAGCCGTTCTTCGCTCGCGGCGTAGGAGATCCGGGCGTAGCCCGGGGTCCCGAAGGCGCTGCCGGGAACCGTGGCGACGTGGGCGTCCTCGATCGCGCCCTCACACCAGGACTGATCGTCGTCGGCGACCGGGAGCATCATGTAGAACGCACCCTCCGGTACGGCGACGTCGACATCGTGGTCGTCGAGCAGGTCGACGACGAGGTCCCGGCGCTCGCGGAAGGCCTGCACCATCCGGTCGACGGCGGTGTCGGTGTTCTCGAGCGCCTCGATCCCCGCGTGCTGGACGAAGTTGACGGCCGAGGACACCGAGTGGCTGTGAAGCTTGCCGGCCTGGTCGATCAGGTCCTCGGGGCCGGCGAAGTAGCCGAGTCGCCAGCCGGTCATCGAGTAGGCCTTCGAGAAACCGTTGACCGTCACGGTCCGATCGGCCATCCCCTCGAGCGTCCCCAGGCTGGTGGGCTCGACGCCGTAGGTGATCTCCTTGTAGATCTCGTCGGAGATGACGGTGACGTCGTGTTCGACGGCCAGGTCACGGACGCCCTCGAGGGCCGCGTCGGAGTAGACGGCGCCGGTCGGGTTCGACGGCGAGTTGACGATCAGCAGTTCGGTGTCGTCCGAAACGGCGGCTTCGAGGTCGTCGAGCGCGGGCTCGAGCTGGAAGTCCGACTCGGAGAGGTCGACCCGGGTAAGATCGCCGCCGGCCATCTTCACCATCGCCTCGTAGGAGACCCACGCGGGGTCGAGCAGGACGACTTCGTCGCCGTCTTCGATGAGCGCCTGCACGATCTCGTACAGCGCCTGCTTCGCGCCCGGCGTGACGATGACCTCGTCCGTGGTGTGCTCGAGGCCGGCGTCGGCGAGTTTGTCGGCGATCGCCTCGCGCAGGTCGATGATCCCCGCGGAGGTGGTGTAGCCGGTGTGGCCGGCGTCCATCGCATCCTTGCCCGCCTGGACGATGTTCTCGGGCGTGGGGAAGTCGGGTTCGCCGACGGAGAGGTCGACGACGTCTGCGCCCTCGTTCTCGAGTTCGGTGGCGAGTGCGGAAATCGCGAGCGTTGCGGACGGTTCGACTCGGGTTACGCGGTCGGTGAATTCCATGGTCATGGGTGGGTGTCGCTTCGCTGAGGTACTATTCGGCGTCGGGCAGTTCGGACACGAGGTCGATCGCGCCGTCGACGGCCTTGGCCGCGTTCTCGACGCGTTCGCGCGCCTCCGCGGCGGACATGCCGGGTCCCGTCACGCCGAGCGTCACGGGGGTGTCACGCTCGAGGCTCACGTCGGAGAGCCGCTGGGCGGTCGCGTCGCTGATGACCTGGTCGTGGTCCGTATCGCCGGTGATGACCGTTCCGACGACGGCGACGGCGTCGACGGCTTCGCGGCGAGCGAGCCGGTCGGCCGCCAGCGGGGCGTCGTACACGCCGGGGACGTGAACCGTGTCGTACACCTCCGCGCCGGCAGCGTTCGCCGCCGCTTTGGCCTCCTGCTCCATCTGCTCGGTGATCGGCCGGTTGAACTCCGCGACCACCAGTCCGAGCGTGGTCATACCCGAGCGGTGGTGAGGACGGGTAAAAGAGGTACCGTTCTCGGGTAGCCGGGCCGGAAGTCGATTCGGGTCGACTGGCGCCGCGAGCGATCTCGTCCGGAGACGGCGATCGGTTCCCGGTCGGTCGTCCGGCCCCGGCGCCGCTCGAATATCCTCGTTCGTGCTCAAAATAGACGCGATTCGTCCACCGGGTAAGCACGATCGTGACGTCAATTGAGAACTCTTAAGCGCCGACGCGGACAACCGGCGCGCAATGACAACGCTGGAGACGCCAGGACCGACGATCGGCGTCGTCGGAGGAGGACAACTCGGACGGATGCTCGCCGAGGCGGCGGCCCCGCTCGGGGTCGAACTCGTCGTACTCGACCCGACGCCGGACTGTCCGGCCGCCCCGGTCGCCCGCGACCAGATCGTCGCCGACTTCGACGACGAGGCGGGGATTCGCGAACTCGCTGCGCGGGCCGACGTACTGACGTTCGAGATCGAACTCGCGGACCAGGCGGCCCTGGAGCGCGTGAGCGAGGACTCCGGGACGCCGGTTCACCCGAAGCCGTCGACGCTGGAGACGATCCACGACAAACTCGTCCAGAAGCGCGAACTCGCGGACGCGGGCATTCCGGTTCCCCCCTTCCGCGAGGTCGAGGATGCGGCCGACGTCCGCGCAGCGATCGACGACTACGGCGCGCCGGTCATGCTCAAGGCCCGCACTGGCGGCTACGACGGCCGCGGGAACGTGCCCGTCGAGTCGAAGGCCGACGCCGCGGAGGCCCTCGAGTCGGTCGCCGGCCCCGCGATGGTCGAGTCGTTCGTCGACTTCGAGCGCGAGATCTCGGTGATCGCGGTCAAGGGTGACGACGAAATCGCCGCCTTCCCCGTCGGCGAGAACGTCCACGAGGACGAGATCCTCCGGGAGACGATCATTCCCGCGGGATCGAGCGACGCAGTCACGGAACGCGCCCGGGACGTCGCGGCGGACGTGCTCGACGTGATGGAGGGTCGGGGGGTCTACGGAATCGAGCTATTCGAGACGAGCGAGGCGCCACGCGCCTCGGACGACTCGAGCGGACGAAGGCCGCGAGAGAGCGACGAAAAAATCCTCCTCAACGAGATCGCCCCACGCCCGCACAACTCCGGCCACTGGACGATCGAGGGCGCCCAGAGTTCGCAGTTCGAACAGCACGTCCGCGCGGTGCTCGGCTGGCCCCTCGCCGCGACCGACCTCCGATCGTCGACCGTCTCGGTCAACCTCCTCGGCGACGTCGACGAGTCGACGGAGGCGGCGCTGGACGGGATCGATCGCATCCTCGAGACGCCCGGCGCGAACCTCCACTGGTACGGGAAGCGCCAGGCGCGCCCGCTTCGCAAGATGGGCCACGTCACCCTGACCGGCCGGGACGGGGCGTCGACCGACGACCTGCTCGCGACCGCGCGCGAACTCGAGGACGCGGTGACGTTCCGATCGTAGGGGACAGACTCTCCTGCCGCTCGCGCCGCGTTTACCATCGATTGAAGTCACCTGCCCGACCACCAGGAACTATGAGCGACAGCGTCACCGACCTGATCGATCGACTGCACCGCGAGGCTGACCAGGACCGACCGTCCGCGGAGACCCCCGACGTAGGGATCGTCATGGGGAGCGACTCCGATCTCGACGTGATGATGACCGGCGGCCGCCGCCGCGGGGCGTACGACGCCTTCGTCGACGAACTCGGCTTCGCCGAGCAGACCGACTACGAGGACGCGCCCGACGAACGGTTCACGTTCGAGACCTACGTCACGTCGGCCCACCGCACGCCGGACTTAATGCAGGCTTACGCCGAGACCGCCGAGGATCGGGGGATCGAGGTGATCATCGCCGGCGCCGGCGGGAAGTCGGCCGATCTGCCGAACATGACGGCCTCGATCGCGTACCCGCTCCCGGTGATCGGCGTCCCGGTCCAGGAGAAGTCCGTCGACTCGGTGATCGGCATGCCGACGGGCGCGCCGCTGGTCGCGGTCGACGCGGGGAAGTCGTTCAATGCGGCATTGTCCGCGGCACAGATCCTCGCCCGACAGCACGACCCGGTTCGCGAGCGACTCGTGGCCTATCACGAGGACTTGCGCGAGGGCGTCGGCACCGTTTCCAGGGACCTGCACGACCGGGGGACGGACGCGTTCTCGTCCGAGTAACGTCGACCGGTCGCGTTGCACGCCACAGCCGACCGGATCGATCGACCGGGTAATGCGATACTACCGATTCGTTCAGCCCGCAAGTGAGTATATATAGTATGCGGTGATTATTCAGGTTGGTTCTGGGCCACTGAAGTCGCCGCTTTGCCCGTTTCCGGCCCCAAAACGAACAATCAACCCTTATGTGCGTGCGGTTTGAAGTGCCGAACGTTACGGAGATGAATGATTGGATCGCCATCGGGATGCTGGCGCTCGTGGGACTGTTGATACCGCTCGGAATGATGTCGGTATCGTACCTCCTGCGGCCGAGCGTTCCCGAAACGAGCAAACGTGCCACCTACGAGAGTGGCGAGGTCCCGACCGGCGGAACGCGCATCCGGTTCAATATCCAGTACTACATGGTTGCGCTTCTGTTCGTCGTCTTCGACATCGAGACCGTCCTGCTGTTCCCGTGGGCGGTCGTCTACCAGGATGCGCTCGCGGCCGAGGAGTACGGTCTGCTCCATGCGCTCGGGCCGATGTTGCTGTTCGTCGCCATCCTGCTGGTCGGACTCGCATGGGCGTGGCGCACCGGTGCTGTACAGTGGGCACGGACACCCCGACAGTTAGAGTCCGGAGCTGATCGACCATGAGTAGCGACAACCCACGGCAGGACATCTACGAGAGTACCGCTCCGTCGACGGACACCCGCGAGTCGCGGATGGGTGAAGGCGTCGACGATCGCTTCAACTCGAAGCTCCGTGAGGCCTTCGGCGCGTCACCGTTCATCCTCACGAAGTTCGACCAGTTCATGAACTGGGTTCGCGGCAACTCCATGTTCATGCTCCAGTTCGGGATCGCGTGTTGCAGTATCGAGATGATCCACACGTACGCGATCAAGCACGACCTCGATCGCTTCGGTGCCGGGGTCCCCCGGGCCTCGCCGCGGCAGGCCGACGTGATGATCGTGCCCGGGACGATCGTCTCGAAGTTCGGGCCCCGCATGAAGCGGGTCTACGACCAGATGCCCGAACCCAAGTTCGTCGTCGGGATGGGATCGTGTACGATCTCCGGCGGCCCCTTCCAGGAGGGATACAACGTCGTCAAGGGCGCCGAGGAGATCATCCCGATCGACATTCACGTTCCAGGCTGTCCGCCGCGACCGGAGGCGCTCGTCTACGGCGTCATGAAGCTCCAGGAGCGGATCCGGAACGGGGAGACCTCCCCCGTCGTCGTCAAGCCGTACGAACTCGAGGAGTTCGGCGATCTGGAACGGGACGAACTCGTACAGAAACTCGCGAACGAAATCGACGAGGACGACCTCGTCATGCGGTACAACTGGGCTGATTCGCCATGAGCACGGGAACTGGACTCGAGCGGGAGACACAGCGGGCCGTCGAGGTCACCGAGGACGAACTCGAGGCCCTGATCGGTGATCGCGCGCTCGGGCGCGACGATCACCTGAACGCACCCGGCTTCGTCATCCGCCCGGACGACGTCCAGGACGTGCTCGCCGACCTCGAGGAGGAGGCCGGCTTCGATCACCTGTCCTGCCTGACCGCCCAGCAGTACACGGACCGGTACGAGTCGATCTACCACCTCAAGAAGTACGCCGATCCCACGCAGGAGGTCTCGATCGTCGTCCCGACGTCGATCGACGATCCGGTGAGCGAGTCGGCCGAACCGGTCTTCCGGACCGCCGACTGGCACGAACGCGAGGCGTTCGACCTCGTCGGGATCGACTACGAGGGCCACCCCGATCCGCGCCGGATCCTCCTGCCCGAGACCTGGCAGGGCCACCCGCTCTCGAAGGGCTACGACCAGGAGAAGCCACAGATCGTGACCCTCTCGGAGCACGCCAACCCGATCCAGCCGGATCACCACGACGCCGAGTCGGACACGATGTTCCTGAACATCGGACCCCACCACCCGGCGACACACGGCGTCCTCCACGTCAAGACCGTCCTCGACGGCGAGACGGTCGTCGACGTCGACCCCGACGTCGGCTACCTCCACCGCTGTGAGGAACAGATGTGCCAGCAGGGGACCTACCGCCACCAGATCATGCCCTATCCCGATCGCTGGGACTACGTCTCGGCCGGCCTCCTCAACGAGTGGGCCTACGCCCGCGCGGCCGAGGACCTGGCCGACATCGAGGTGCCCGAGTACGCCCAGATCATCCGGACGATGGGCGCGGAACTCTGCCGGATCGCCGCGCACATGCTCGCACTCGGGACCTTCGCGCTGGACGTCTACGGCGACTTCACCGCCGTCTTCCAGTACGCCTTCCGCGATCGGGAGGTCGTCCAGGACATTCTCGAGGATCTGACGGGTCAGCGCCTGATGTTCAACTACTTCCGGCTCGGCGGGGTCGCCTGGGACCTGCCCGAACCCCGCGAGGAGTTCTTCGAGAAGACGCGCGACTTCCTCGACGAACTCCCGGCGAAAGTCTCGGAGTACAACGACCTCATCACCTCGAACGAAATCTTCCAGCTTCGGTGCGTCGACACCGGGATTCTCGAACCCGAGGTGGCCAAGGACTACGGCTGCACGGGGCCGGTCGCTCGCGGGTCGGGCATCGACTACGACCTCCGCCGGGACGATCCGTACGGCTACTACGAGAACCTGGACTGGAACGTCGTCACCGAGGACGGCTGTGACAATTACAGTCGCGTGCTCGTGCGCATGCAGGAAGTCGAGGAGTCCGCGAAGATCATCGAGCAGTGTGTCGACCTGCTCGAGGAGTGGCCCGAAGACGAGCGGGAGATCCAGGCCAACGTGCCGCGGACGCTCAAGCCCGACGCCGACACCGAAGTCTACCGCGCCGTCGAGGCCGCGAAGGGCGAACTCGGGATCTACATCCGATCGGACGGCACCGACAAGCCCGCTCGGTTCAAGATCCGGAGCCCGTGCTTCCACAACCTCTCGGCGCTCGAGGAGATGGTCCAGGACGAGTACATCCCGGACCTGATCGCGTCGCTGGGCAGTCTCGACATCGTTCTCGGGGAGGTGGACCGCTAGTATGGCTGGGACGATTCCGGCGGTGCCGCTCCAGGATACCGTCCTGCTCCCCGAGCGGATCGGCGAGTTGACGGGCCTCGACGGGTTCGGTTTCGCCGGGGAACTCGTCGCGGCGTTTATCGCCGCGTTCATCGTCGGTAATCTGATGCTCGCGATGACCGGCGTCGCCGGCCCGTGGGCGAAACGAAAGATCACCGCCGCGTTCACGGACCGGATCGCGGTCAACCGGCTCGGCCCGGCCGGCCTGTTGATCATCGTCGCGGACTCCGTCCGCCTCCTCTCGAAGGAACTGATCATCCCCGAGAACGCCGATCGGCCGGCCTACGACCTTGCGCCGATCGTCGTCGCGGGGTCGGCGCTGCTCGGGTTCGCCGTGATCCCGATGGGAAGCGGCGTGCAACTCGCCGACCCCGAGGTCGGCCTGGCCTACGTGTTCGCGATCGCCGGGATCGCGAGCATCGGCCTGGTGATGGCCGGCTACTCGTCGTCGAACAAGTACTCGATGCTCGGCGGCCTCCGTGCGGTCGCCCAGAACATCGCCTACGAGATTCCGCTCGTGGTGACGGGGATGTCGGTCGTGATCTTCGCCGGGTCCTTGCAGATGAGTACGATCGTCGAGGCCCAGGCCCAGACGCTGGTCGACCTCGGCGTCGTCTCGATACCGACGTGGTACGCGCTGGTCAATCCCTTCGCGTTCGTCCTCTTCCTGGTGGCGAACTTCGCGGAGGTCGGTCGGAATCCCTTCGACACGCCCGAAGCGCCGACCGAGATCGTCGCCGGCTACCAGACCGAGTACTCCTCGGTCTACTTCGTCCTGATCTACCTCGGGGAGTTCCTCCACATCTTCCTCGGGGGTGCGATCATCGCGACGATCTTCCTCGGTGGGCCGGCCGGTCCCGGCCCGGCGGAGATCGGCATCGTCTGGTTTATCGTCAAGATCTGGGGCGTGTTCCTGCTGACCCAGTGGCTCCGATCGGCGGTGCCGCGGGTCCGGATCGACCAGTTGATCGAGATCGGCTGGAAGGGACTGCTCGTCCTTTCCTTCGCGAACCTCGTGCTCACCGCAGTAATCGTGGGGGTACTCGTATGATCGGACTACTCAAATCGATGGCAACGACGATGAAGCACGCGCTGGACGGCTCGACCTTCACGGTCGAGTACCCGGAGACGGCACCCGACGTCTCGCCGCGATTCCGTGGCGTCCACAAGTTCAGTCAGGAGCGGTGTATCTGGTGTCGCCAGTGTGAGAACGTCTGTCCGAACGATACGATCCAGATCGTTATGGACGACCAGCGAAACGGCGAACAGTACAACCTCCACATCGGCCAGTGTATCTACTGCCGACTCTGCGAGGAGGTGTGCCCGGTCGACGCCATCCTGCTCACCCAGAACTTCGAGTTCACCGCGGACACGAAACACGACTTCGTGTACAACAAGGAGCAGCTGAAGGCCGTTCCGTGGTACAAGGACATCGATCCGCTCGAGTCCCGCGAACCCGATCGGGGCGCGTGGATCGGCGAAGGTGAAGGGGAGGTCGATTACCAGTAACGGGTCGCCCGTCCCCAGAGAACGGGCAACTACCAACAATGACATACGAGCTGATCGCGTTCGCGCTGTTCGCCGCCGTCACGCTCGCCAGCGCGCTCGGCGTCGTGCTCATGCGTGATCCATGGCACTCGGCGCTGTTGCTGGGCGTGGCGCTTTTGAGCATCGCGGTGCACTTCGTGATCCTGGCGGCGGAGTTCGTCGCCATGATGCAGATTCTCGTCTACGTGGGCGGGGTGCTCATCCTCATCACGTTCGCCGTGATGCTCACCCAGCGCGAGGACACGGACGAGGTGGTACAGACATGACGAACGGTCCGAAACTCCGACTCGGCGGCTCCCTGGCTCCCGGCCTTCTCGCCGTCGCCCTCTTCGGGGTGATGGCGTTGATCGTCGTGAACACGCCGTTCGCGGCGATGCCGGCGGAGGGCTTCGCGCCGGCCGACACGACGATCACCGAGAACATCGGCTACGCATTGCTCGACCTCTCGGCGCTCCAGCAGATCGACAGCGAGCCGTTCCTCGTCTCGTTCCTGCTGATCGCGGTCGTGCTGGACGCCGCGCTCGACGCCTCGCTCGTCCTCGCGAAACGCGAGGAGGCGGGCGAACCGGTCGCCGCGCTCTCGAGTACGGGAGCGGAGACTGGCTCGGGCGCCGGTGCCGGCGCGTCCACCCCGGCCGATCGGGCGGTCGCCGACGGCGGGAACGAGTCGACGGTCGACGCGGACGCGGGAGGTGACGATCGATGAGCGTCGCCGTCGAGTACTACGTCCTGCTGTCGATGGCCCTGTTCTCGATCGGGCTGTTCGGCATCCTGACGCGTCGCAACGCACTGATGTTCCTGATGTCCGTCGAACTCATGCTGAACGCGGCGAACATCAACCTGATCGCGTTCGCGTTCTACCACGGCAACCTCACGGGGCAGGTGTTCGCGCTGTTCACCATGGCCCTGGCCGCCGCAGAGGTCGCCGTCGGACTCGGGATCATCCTGGTGCTGTACCGTAACTTCCGTGACGTCGACGTCACGGTACCAACGACGATGAGGTGGTAAGATGGCAGCCACAGGCACATTCGGCTTCGCTCCGGCGATCGCACTGTTCCCGCTCGCGGCCTTCGTCATCGCGCTCGTCTTCGGCAACTATTTGCCGAAGAAGGGGGCGATCCCGGGCATCGCAGCGACGGGCGGTTCGTTGCTGCTCTCGCTGTTGATGGTCCGGGCCGTCGCGAGCGGCGAGTCCTATCACGAGACGCTGTACACGTGGGCGGCCGGCGACGCGACGAGCGAGGCCGGCGCGCAGGGGATCGAGTTCACGTTCGGGGTCCTGATCGATCCGCTCTCGGCGCTGATGCTGGTGATCGTCTCGTTGATCGCCTTCCTCGTCCACGTCTTCAGCCTCGGGTACATGAACGCCGAGGGCGAGACCGGTCTCCCGCGGTACTACGCCGGACTCGGCCTCTTCACGTTCAGCATGCTCGCGTTCGTTTACGCGGACAACCTGCTGATGGCGTTCATGTTCTTCGAACTCGTGGGACTCTGTTCGTTCCTGCTGATCGGGTTCTGGTTCCGCACGAAATCCGCGCCCTCGGCAGCGAAGAAGGCGTTCCTGGTCACGCGCTTCGGAGACTACTTCTTCCTCGTCGGCGTCGTCGCGATCGCGGCCACGTTCGGCACGCTCGGCTTCGCCGGTGACGACTCCTTCGTCACTGCGGCGGAGACGGCGATCGACGACGGGACGACGCTGTTCGGCTTCGACGCCGGGACCTGGGTAACGATCACCGGCCTGCTCGTCCTGGGTGGGGTCATCGGGAAGTCCGCACAGTTCCCGCTTCACACGTGGCTCCCGGACGCCATGGAGGGCCCGACGACCGTCTCGGCGCTGATCCACGCGGCGACGATGGTCGCCGCGGGCGTCTACCTCGTCGCCCGGATGTACGGCTACTACGCACTCAGCCCGACCGCGCTCGCGATCATCGCGTTCGTCGGCGGCTTCACGGCGCTGTTCGCGGCGACGATGGGCGTCGTCAAGGACGACATCAAGCAGGTGCTGGCGTACTCGACGATCAGCCAGTACGGCTACATGATGCTCGGGCTGGGCGTCGGCGGCTACGTCGCCGGGGTCTTCCACCTGATGAACCACGCGTTCTTCAAGGCCCTGCTCTTCCTCGGTGCCGGTTCCGTCATCGTCCTCATGCACCACGAACAGGACATGTGGGAGATGGGCGGCCTGAAGGACAAGGCCCCCGTCACCTACTACACGTTCCTCGCCGGCGCGCTCGCGCTCGCGGGGATCGTCCCGTTCTCGGGCTTCTGGTCGAAAGACGAGGTCCTCTACGACGCGCTGATCGTCGGCCTCGAGGAACCGGTCATCCTCGCGGCCTACGCGATGGGCCTGCTCGCCGTCTTCTTCACCGGCTTCTACACCTTCCGGATGGTATTCCTGACCTTCCACGGTGAACCGCGAACCGAGACGGCCGAGGACCCCCACGCGGTGGGCTGGTCGATCAAGGCCCCGCTGGTCGTCCTCGGCGTCCTCGCGACGGTCGCCGGCCTCGTGAACCTCGCCCCGATCGCCAAACTCGCGAGCCTGGACATCACGTACCTCGAGTTCTGGCTCGACGGCGAGTACGGCGTCGTCGAGGGGCTGACCTACCACGCCTACCACGAGACGGTCCCCTTCGAGGAAGGGGCGATCGGTTCCGAGACGCTGACGCTGGTGCTCGGTGCCGGTCTCTCGCTCGGACTGGCGCTGGCTGGCGCGTTCACGGCACACACCTTGTACAACGTTCCCGAACCGACGCGCCACACGACGAAACTCGGCGCCGCGTACGACGTCCTGCGGAGCAACTACTACCAGGACGAGTACCAGGTCTGGCTCGCGGAGGGCCTGACGCTCCCGCTCGCTCGCGCGGCCGATCGTTTCGACCAGACCGCGATCGACGGCGCCGTCGATGGCGTCTCGACCGTCAGCCTGTTCGGCGGTGATCGGGTGAAGCGACTGCAAACGGGGATCGTGACGAACTACGCGGCACTGCTGGTGACCGGATTCATCCTGTTACTGCTGGTGCTCGGCTATCTCGGCGGGTGGTTCCTATGATGATCGAGACACTCATCGCTGTCACGCTGGTCGGCGCGCTCGTCACGTTCGTCGCGCCGAATCGTATCGCCGGCAAACTGGCCTTCCTCATCAGCCTCGTTCCCGCGGGGCTCAGCCTCTGGCTGTTCGCCGCCTTCGACGGCAGCGGAAATGCCCTGCTCGACGGCGACCTCGCGTTCGAGTCGCAGGTCGAGTGGCTCCAGTTCGGCGACTACGCGATCTCGTGGTTCGTCGGCCTCGACGGCATCTCCCTGCCGCTTGTCGTGCTGACGACGATCCTGACGACGCTGGCGATCGTGAGTTCGTGGACGCCGATCGACGAGCGCGAGTCGCAGTTCTACGGTCTCCTGCTGTTCATCGAGACGAACCTGATCGGCGTCTTCGTCGCGCTGGATTTCTTCCTCTGGTTCGTCTTCTGGGAGGCCGTGCTGATCCCGATGTACCTGCTGATCGGCGTCTGGGGCGGCCCGCGCCGGAAGTACGCGGCGATCAAGTTCTTCGTCTACACGAACGTGGCGTCGCTCGTGATGTTCGGGTCGTTCGTCGCGCTCGTGTTCGGCCTCGGCGACGAGGTCACGAGCTTCGCCCTGCCCGAGATCGCGAGCGCGATGCTCGCGGGCGGCCCGGAGGGCTTCCTCGGCCTCGGCGGCACGACGCTCGCCTCGGTCGTCTTCGTCGCGATGTTCCTCGGGTTCGCGGTGAAGGTCCCGGTGGTGCCGTTCCACACGTGGCTTCCCGACGCCCACGTCGAGGCCCCGACGCCTGCCTCCGTGTTGCTCGCGGGCGTCCTGCTGAAGATGGGGACTTACGCGTTGCTCCGGTTCAACTTCACCATGTTCCCCGACCAGGTCGAGGCCTACGCCGTCCCGATCGCCGCGATCGCGGTGATCAGCGTCATCTACGGCGCGATGCTGGCGCTGGCCCAGACCGACCTCAAGCGGATCGTCGCCTACTCGTCGGTCTCGTCGATGGGCTACGTCATCCTCGGACTGATCGCCTACACCCAGTGGGGCGTCGGCGGCGCGACCTTCCAGATGGTCTCGCACGGACTCATCTCGGGACTGATGTTCATGGCCGTCGGCGTCGTCTACAACGCGACTCACACCCGGATGGTCACCGACATGTCCGGGCTTGCCGATCGGATGCCCGTCGCCGTCGGCATCCTCGTCGCCGGCGCGTTCGGCTACATGGGGCTGCCGCTGATGAGCGGATTCTTCGGCGAGTTCACGATCTTCTTCGGGTCCTTCGGCTCCGAGCAGCTCCCGTACTCGCAGGTGTTCACGCCGCTGGCGATGTTCGGCATCGTCATCGTCGCGGGCTACCTGCTCTTTGCGCTCCAGCGGACCGTCTTCGGTCCGTACCACCTCGAAACCGACTACGAGGTGGGCCACGCCCCGCTGCACGACGTCGCCCCGATGTTCGTGCTGCTCGGACTGATCATCCTGCTTGGCGTGGCGCCGGACGTGATCTTCGAGATGATAACCGACGCTGTCGATCCGATTATCGCGAACGGAGGTGAACTGTAATGGCACTCCTCGAACTCCCCGAGTGGACGGCGCTCGCACCCGTCCTGCTCCTGGTCGGGACCGCGATGGCACTGTTCCTCATCGATAGCATCTCGCCTCGATCGACGAACCGGGCGCTGCTGGCGGGGACCGCGACCGCCGGTTCGCTGGCCTCGCTCGGCGTCGCCGCGTGGTTCATCGCCGCGGGCGTCGGCGCCACCGGCGTCGAGAGCACCGGCGCGATCGAACTGTTCGACGGGCAACTCGTCGTCGACGGCCTGGCGCTGTACTTCACGATGATCGTCGCGATCGTGACGGCGCTGGTCTCGGTCGCGAGCTACGACTACCTGCAGGATCACACCTACCAGGCCGAGTACTACTCGCTGGTCATGCTCGCGGCGACCGGGATGGCGACGATGGCGACCGCGAACAGCCTCGTGACGATCTTCATCGCCATGGAGCTGTCGAGTCTGCCGTCGTACGCGCTCGTCTCGATCCTCAAGGACAACCGCGGGAGCGTCGAGGCCGGCCTGAAGTACTTCCTGATCGGCGCGCTCTCGTCGGCCATCTTCGTCTACGGGATCAGCCTCGTCTACGGCGCGACCGGGAGCCTGCAACTCGACGCGATCGCGAACGTGATCGTGGGCGGCTCCGACGCGGTCGCAGGCGGGATCGAGCCGGGTTCGGGCCACGACGTCGCCGAACTGGGCGGCCTGCTCGGACTCGGCATCCTGATGCTCGTCGGCGGCTTCGCGTTCAAGACCGCGAGCGTCCCGTTCCACTTCTGGGCGCCCGAAGCCTACGAGGGCGCGCCGGCCCCGATTTCGGCGTTCCTCTCGTCGGCCTCGAAGGCCGCCGGCTTCGTGATCGCGTTCCGCGTGTTCACGACGGCGTTCCCGCTCGAGGCGACGACCGAGGTGATCGGGATCGAGTGGACCTGGGCCTTCGTCATCCTCGCGATCGTCACGATGACGGTCGGGAACTTCGCGGCGGCGACCCAGGACAACGTCAAGCGGATGCTCGCGTACTCCTCGATCGGCCACGCCGGCTACGTGTTGATCGGCCTGGCCGGAGTGACCGCCGACGGCGGCGAGGTCGTGATGAGCGCGGCGATGATGCACCTGCTGGTCTACGGCTTCATGAACACGGGTGCGTTCCTGTTCGTCGCGCTGGCCGAACACTGGGGCGTCGGTCGCACCTTCGAGGACTACGGCGGCCTGGCGAACCGGGCTCCGGTCGCCTGCGTCGCCCTCGGCATCTTCATGTTCAGCCTCGCGGGCGTGCCGCCGCTGGGTGGCTTCTGGAGCAAGTACTTCCTGTTCACCGGGGCGCTCCAGGTCGGCACCACCGCCATGCTCGTCGTCGCCGCGGCGCTGGTGGTCAACAGCGCGCTCTCGCTGTACTACTACTCGCGGCTGGTGAAGGCCGTCTGGATCGAAGAGCCGATCGTCGAGCGCGACGCGCTCACCCAGCCGACCGCACTGTACGCGGCGATCGTCGTCGCGGCGGTGATGACGGTCGTCCTGCTCCCTGCGTTCGGACCGGTCGCCGATACCGCATCTGAAGCGGCGGCCGCCGTCCTCGGCTGAAATCGCCGACCCGGTAGCTTTTACCCGTCGCGCTCGCAAGCCGCGATATATGGGTTTCCGGCTGGTGCTCGGCTGTGGGTCCGTCGGTCAGCGGGTCGTCGAACGGCTTTCCGACGGGCACCGTCTCCTCGTAATCACCGAGGACCAGCGCACGGTCGAGACCCTGCGCGACGAGAGCGTCCCGGCGCGCCGCGGTGATCCCACCGATCGATCGGTCATCGCCGACCTCGAGACGCCAGGCGTGATCTTCGTGGCCGCCGACCGGACCGACGTCAACCGCGCCGCACTCGAACACGCCCGGGCGGAGTTTCCGTCGTCCTCGATCGTCGTCTACATGGGCGGGAACGCGACCGAAACCGACCGACGGGAGTGTCGCGCCCTCGCGGACCACGTCGTCGACGCCGAAGCGGCGATGGTCGACCAGGTGCTCGCCGAAACCACGACCACGTCCGCCGAGGCCGCCATCGAACTCCGGGCACAACTGCAGACGATCGACGGTCGGCTGGGGGTGATGATGCACGACAACCCGGACCCGGACGCGATCGCGAGCGCGGTCGCGCTGGTCGACATCGCGGCGTCGGTCGGCGTCGACGCCGACGCCTGTTACTACGGCGAGATCTCCCACCAGGAGAACCGGGCGATGGTCAACCTGCTGGATCTCGACCTGCGGAATCTCGCGCCGGACGACTCCCTGTCGGAGTACGAGGCGTTCGCCCTGATCGATCACTCCAGGCCCGGGGTCAACGACCAACTGCCGGACGACCTCCACGCCGACATCGTCATCGACCACCACCCGCCCCGCGGGCCGGTCCCCGGGGAGTTCGTCGACCTTCGAGAGTACGTCGGCGCGACCAGTACCGTCCTGACGGAGTATCTCGATCGGTTCGACGTCCCGTTCGATTCGGCGACGGCGACGGCACTGCTGTACGGCATCCGCGTCGACACGAACGACTTCACCCGCGAGGTGTCCGCCGCGGACTTCAACGCCGCGTCGTTGCTGTGGCCCCACGTCGACACGACCGTCCTGCGCCAGATCGAACAGCCGACCGTCGAGGGCGAGACCCTGGAGACGATCGCGCGGGCGATCAAGAACCGTGACCAGCGCGATTCGGTCGCGGTCGCGAGCGTCGGCCGGATCGGGAACCGCGACGCCCTGCCGCAGGCCGCCGACCAGTTGCTCGCGATGGAGGGCGTCGAGACGACCCTCGTCTTCGGGTTCATGGACGAAATGGCGTTCCTCTCGGCTCGATCGCGGGCCGGCGACGTCGACCTCGGCGAGACCCTGCGGGACGCGTTCGACCAGATCGGGAGCGCGGGCGGCCACGCCGACATGGCCGGCGCGCAACTCGAGATCGGCATCCTCGCCAGCGCCGACGGCGAACGGGAGGTCGACTCGATCGTCAGCGTCGTCGAGGAGGTCATCGCCAACCGGTTCTTCGAGGCGATCCGGACCCAGCCCGGCATC
This sequence comes from Halosolutus amylolyticus, assembly GCF_023566055.1. NCBI lineage: Archaea > Methanobacteriati > Methanobacteriota > Halobacteria > Halobacteriales > Natrialbaceae > Halosolutus > Halosolutus amylolyticus. The sequence goes on from NZ_JALIQP010000003.1 coordinate 552,684, forward strand.
CCGGTCGGGACCTACACGCGGACGAGCGAGTGGCTGTTCACGATGGACGAGGACGAGGAGACGTCCTGATCTCCCGGGACACGCGCCACGATCGATCCCTCGAACTGGGGTTATAGCTTCCTGGCGATGCGCTCCATGGCGAGAACGAGCCTGTAGAAGAGATACAGGAACAGGAGGGAAACGACGAGCGACGCGACGCCGCCGAGCAGTTGGATCACTACGGTGACCGGAATCCCGAAGAGGAGGGCCCCGACCAGACTGCCGACGCCGATCGTCAACAGCCCGAGACCGAGCACGATAGCGTACGCGACGAGACCGCTCTCTGGCGGGTGGGCACTGGACATACGTTCGCTACCGATGATAGTGACAAAATCGTTCGGATGACGGTCGGCAGGCCGTCTCCCCTCGCCGGCGCGATCCGATCGATGGCCGGGGGAGTCGTCGACGGCGACAGGACAGTACTTTTGCTCGCGGACGCCCAATCCTCGGGTATGGAGATCGCGTCGGAACGGAGCAAACCCCGGGTCGAGGAGTACATGACGCGCGACGTGGCGACGGTTTCGCCCGACGCGACCGTCGGGGCGGTCGCAAAGCGGATCGCCGAGAGCGACAAGCACAGCGGATTCCCGGTCTGTGAACGCCGTCGGGTCGAAGGGTTCGTCAGTTCCCGGGACCTGTTGCTCGCCGACGACGGCGACCCGATCTTCAAGGTGATGACGACCGATCTGCTCGTCGCCCACCCCGAGATGAAGGTGACCGACGCGGCCCGGGTCATCCTCCGATCGGGGATCCAGAAACTCCCGGTCGTCGACGACGCGGGGAACCTCGTCGGCATCATCTCGAACGCGGACGTGATCCGGAGCCAGATCGAGCGGGCGACCCCCGAGAAGGTCGGGAAACTGATGCGGACGCTCGAGCAGATCCACGACGTCACGCTCAGCCAGGAACGCCGCACCGTTCCGCTCGACGAACTCACTCCCACCCAGGGCCGGGTCTACGCCGACGAACTCGAGGGGCGACGGTACGAACTGGAGCACGGCCTCGCCGAACCCCTCGTCGTGATCGACAACGCCGGGACGCTCCTGCTGGCCGACGGCCACCACCGCGTGCTCGCGGCGGACCGACTGGAGATCGACGAGATGGACGCCTACGTCATCGTCGTCGACTACGAGGTCGATCTCGGGATGGCCAAGACGGCCGAGAAGGAGAACCTCGAACGGATCGACGACATCGAGGTCGTCGACTACGCTCGCCACCCACTGGTCCAGACGACCAAACGGCTCCAGTCCGGGGAGTAGGACCTCCTCTCCGTTTCGATCCGTCGCTTCGCATAGCCAGGTCGGGTTCGTCCCGGCGACTGTCGCCCCGCATGACTACTGGTGAGGGTTATCCGTACCGGGCGAGTATCCCTCGTCAATGACCGACGCTGGAGCGACTGCCGATCGCGTCCTGATCGCCGGCGGGACCGGCGACACTGGCACCGAACTGCTGTCCGTCCTCCGCCCGACCGACCTCACCGTCCGTGCGACCTGCCGGTCGTACGCCGACGTGGACACCCTGGATCGCCTCGGTGCGGACGAGGTCGTCGTGGCGGACTTCTTCGACCCCGCGGACGCCGTCACCGCCGTCGAGGACTGTGACACCGTCTACTGCGCACTGGGGACCGCACCGAGTTACCGGCACACGATCGGGGGCAAACTCGTCGATCGAACCGGCGTACTCAACCTCCTGACGGCGGCGGTGGCCGAAGACGTTTCCCACGTCGTCCACACCAGTGCGATCGGGGTCGGCAACTCGAAGGCCGGACTGTCACTCCCCGCCCGACTCCTCATCCGCGGATCGCTGAAGGCGAAACAGGACGCCGAGATGGCGATCCGGCGCTCGGGGCTGGACTACACGATCGTTCGTCCCGGGAAACTGACGGACGCACCGCCGACCGGCGACCTGCTGGTCGGCGAGGGCGGCGACTCGGTGTCGGGATCGATCGCACGGACCGATCTCGCACGGGTGCTCGCCGCGGCGCCGTTCACCCCGGACGCGCGGAATCGAACGTTCGAGGTCGTCAGCCGGGACGGACTCGAGGGGACGCCGTCGAATCTCGTCGACGTCGACTGGGCGTTCGATCGGGTGCAGGCCGATAGCGATCGGATGCGCCTCTGAGGACGCCGGCCAGCGTCGTGGGGCGTGCCAGCAGGTCCCGGAATCCTTAATGCTCGGCCCGGCAAAAATTGCGATTATGTACGACGACGAGGACCTCGAATCGATCCGGGAGGCCACGGAGGAGTGGGAAGAAGAGACGCTCGATCCCGTGCTGGAGCGTCACGGGGAGCGCCAGGATCGATTCGCGACGGTCTCGAACCTCGAAGTGGATCGGCTCTACACGCCCGACGACGTCGCCGACCTCGACTACCTCGAGGATCTCGGCTTTCCGGGCGAAGAGCCCTACACCCGGGGTCCGTACCCGACGATGTACCGCGGGCGGACGTGGACGATGCGCCAGTTCGCCGGCTTCGGGACCGCAGAGGAGACCAACGAGCGCTTCCACTACCTGATCGACGAGGGTCAGACCGGGCTCTCGACGGCGTTCGACATGCCGACGCTGATGGGACTGGACTCCGACGACCCGATGAGTCAGGGCGAGGTCGGCAAGGAGGGCGTCGCCGTCGACACGCTCCGGGACATGGAGATCCTCTTCGACGGGATCGATCTCGAGGAGATCTCGACGAGTTTCACGATCAACCCGTCCGCACCGGTGATCTACGCGATGTACGTCGCGCTGGCGGACCAGCAGGGCGTCCCGCGCGAGAAGATCCGGGGCACCCTCCAGAACGACATGTTCAAGGAGTTCATCGCACAGAAGGAGTGGGTGATTCCTCCGGAGCCCTCGCTCGATCTCGTCACGGACGTCGTCGAGTTCAGCACCGAGGAGACGCCGAAGTTCCACCCCATCTCCGTCTCGGGCTATCACATCCGCGAGGCGGGGTCGACCGCCGTCCAGGAACTCGCGTTCACGCTCGCCGACGGCTTCGGCTACGTGGAGGACGCGATCGATCGCGGCCTGGACGTCGACGAGTTCGCCCCGCGGCTCTCCTTTTTCTTCAACTGTCACAACTCCTTCTTCGAGGAGATCGCCAAGTACCGGGCGGCCCGGCGGATCTACGCCCGCGTGATGGACGACTGGTACGGTGCTGAGAAGGCCGAGTCGAAGCGCCTCAAGTTCCACACCCAGACTGCGGGCCAGTCGCTGACCGCCCAGCAGCCGCTGAACAACGTCGTCCGGGTGACGATCCAGGCGCTGGCCGGCGTCCTCGGCGGTACCCAGTCGCTTCACACCAACAGCTTCGACGAGGCGCTCGCCTTGCCCTCCGAGAAGGCGGTCCGGGTCGCGCTGCGAACCCAGCAGATCATCGCCGACGAGTCCGGCGTCGCGGACATCGTCGACCCTATGGGCGGGAGTTTCGCCGTCGAGGCGCTCACCGACGAGACCGAACAGCGAACGATGCGCTACCTCGAGGAGATCCGCGACATGGGCGACGGCTCGGTCCGTGACGGCATCCTGCAGGGCATCGACGACGGCTACTTCCTCCGCGAGATCCAGGAGGCCTCCTACGAGTACCAGGAACGCGTCGAGCGCGAGGAGGAGGTCGTCGTCGGGGTCAACAAGTACACGCTCGAGGAGGACACCAGTCCCGACATCCTCCAGATCGACGAGACCACGGAGGAACGCCAGCTCGCCCGCCTCGAGGACGTCAAGGCCGATCGGGACGACGACGCCGTCGAAGACGCGCTCGACGAACTTCAGGCGGCGATCGATCGCGGCGAGAACACGATGCCGTACATCGTCGACGCCGTCAAGGCGTACGCGACGATGGGCGAGATCATGCAGGTGTTCGAGGACGCACACGGCGCCTACAGCGAGGAGATCGGACTGGCCTGAGCGCCCGCCGTCCATCGCGAACGCACGATCGAATCGGTTCGCATTCGTCGGGTCGGAAAACTGCGGGACGAGACGCCGATCGGGGTAACGTTTATCCCGTTCATGTGCGATGGTCTCGGTATCCATGAGCGACGAATCCGGCGACGGAACGGAGGTCGAACTCGAGGCACGACTCGAGGAGCAGGATCGGTTCGAGCCTCCCGAGTCGTTCGTCGAGGGGGCGAACGTCACCGACGAGGCGATTTACGAGGAGTTCGAGGAGAACTGGCCGGAGTGCTGGGAACGAGCAGCCGACCTGCTCTCGTGGGACGAGGCGCACGACACCGTTCTCGAGGACGGCGACGCGCCGTTCTACGAGTGGTTCACCGGCGGCGAACTCAACGCGTCGTACAACTGCCTCGATCGCCACGTCGAGGACGGACGGAAGAATCAGGCGGCGATCAAGTGGGAGGGCGAACTCGGCGAGACCCGAACGTACACCTACGGCGACCTGCTGAACGAGGTCGAGGCCTTCGCGGCGGCGCTTCGTGAGCTCGGCGTCGAGGAGGACGACGTCGTCACGTTGTACATGCCGATGATCCCGGAGTTGCCGATCGCGATGCTGGCCTGTGCCCGCATCGGCGCACCGCACTCGGTCGTCTTCGCCGGCTTCTCGGCGGACGCGCTCGCCACGCGGATGAACTCGGCCGACAGCGAGTACCTCGTCACCTGCGACGGCTACTACCGCCGCGGCGACGCGCTCAACCACAAGGAGAAAGCCGACAAGGGGCTGCGCGGGGTGGACCACGACGTCCAGACGGTCGTCGTCGATCGACTCGGAGACGAACTCACGCACTTCCTCGGGAACGACGCCCACGACTACGACGACCTGGTCGACGCCCACGAGGGAGCGACGGTCGAGCCGGTCTCGCGGGACGCCGAGGACATGCTGTTCCTGATGTACACCTCGGGAACGACCGGCGAACCGAAGGGCGTCAAACACACGACCGGTGGCTACCTCTCGTACGCGGCGTGGACCTCCCACGCCGTCCTGGACGTGAAGCCGGAGGATACCTACTGGTGTGCGGCCGACATCGGCTGGATCACGGGCCACTCCTACATCGTCTACGGCCCGCTCGCCCTCGGAACGACGACCATGATGTACGAGGGGACCCCCGACTATCCCGAGCGCGATCGCCTCTGGGAACTGATCGAGAAGAACCGGGTGGACATCTTCTACACTGCCCCCACCGCCATCCGCTCGTTCATGAAGTGGGGCGAGGAGTATCCCGCAGGGCACGACCTCTCGAGCCTTCGCCTGCTCGGCACCGTCGGGGAGCCCATCAACCCGCGCGCCTGGAAGTGGTACTACAAGCACATCGGCGGTGAGGAGTGCCCGATCGTCGACACCTGGTGGCAGACCGAGACCGGGGGCATGATGATCACCACGCTGCCGGGGATCAACACCATGAAACCCGGCTCCGCGGGGCCACCCTTGCCGGGGATCGACGCGCAGGTCGTCGACGTCGAAGGAACCCCCGTCGACCCCGGCGACGCGGGCTATCTCACCGTCCAGAACCCCTGGCCGGGAATGCTCCGGACGCTGTACGACAACGACGATCGATTCCTCACGGAGTACTGGCAGGAGTACTCCGACCCGGACGCCGTCAACAGACAGTTGACGACCCCTCACTCGACGGAGTCTCGTGAGGACGCCGACGAGTGGGTCTACTTCCCCGAGGACGGTGCGACGATCGACGAGGACGGCTTCGTCACCGTGCTGGGTCGGGTCGACGACGTGATCAACGTCTCCGGCCACCGACTCGGCACGATGGAGATCGAGTCCGCGATCGTCGGGGTCCCCGGGGTCGCCGAGGCAGCCGTCGTCGGCGGGGACCACGAGGTCAAGGGGCAGGCCGTCTACGCCTACGTCATCCTCGAGGACGGACAGGAGCCGACCGACGATCTGCGCGAGCGAATCGTCGACGGCGTCGAGGACGGCATCGGGCCGATCGCCCGCCCCGAACAGGTGGTCTTCACGCCCGAACTGCCCAAGACCCGATCGGGGAAGATCATGCGCCGCCTGCTCGAGGACATCGCGAGCGGCGACGAACTCGGCGACACGTCGACGCTACGGAACCCGGGCGTCGTCGACGACATCGCAGAACAGGTCGAGACCGACTAGCGGCGTTTCGCATCCACACTGCCGACCGCGGCCGATCGCGACCCGCGCTCACTCTGCATTCTCGTCGAACCGCGACACGATGTGTAGCGCCAGTAGTCCCACTGCCAGGAGCGTTCCCACCGCGAGAACCCCGTAGAGCGCCATCGTCACGGGCGAGACCGGGACCGAGACCCCGGCGACGGCGAGCGTCTCGATGCCCGATCGAGCGGGAAGCGCGTAGCCGAGCACCGCCCCGAACGCGGCGGTGACGGCGACGAGCGCGAGTCCCAGGCCGACGACGACGCGGCGGCCCGCGAGCGACCGCATCTCGGCTTCGCCCGCAGTCCGGGACCGATCGGAATCGGGGGCTCGATCCGGCGTCATCGCTGACAGGTCAGTGCGCGTGTCAGAGCCTTTTTGTCCGGTTTCGGTGATACGGAGACCGTGAAAGAGAAGGAACTGTTCGGCCTGGTCCTGGTCGGGATCGCGCTCCTGATGGCCGTCTCGGGGTACGTCCTCATCGCCACCTGAGTACGCGAGCGGAGAGACTGGCCCGTCACTCCTGGTCGGTCGAATCGCCTTCCTCGACCCCGGCCGCCGATTCGACGCCGTCGATCGCGTCCCCGGCGTCGCCGTCGTCGACCGTCGGTGCCGAGTCGCCGCCGTCGATCACCGACGCCGACTCGCCCCGGGTCCGCGGATCGGTCTCGATCACCCGGGCCGCCAGGCCGGTCGCGATCGCGAGCACGGTGGCGATCGACAGGAGGATCGCGAACTGGAGACCCGACTGGAGCGGGTCGACCCCCCACGGGTTGAAGACTGCGAAGGTGGCGACGAAGAACAGGATGATCGCCAGCGGAATGGCGTTGACTACGAGGTCGATCGCGATTTCGGTGTCGAAGGCTCGTCGGCTCATTGGTAGTGGTACCGTTGGTGGAGTGCGCTGGAGGGTCGGTCATCCGTCCCGATACCGGCCGATCACGGCCCCCAGTACCGCGAACGCGCCGGCGACGGCGATCGCGGTTCCCCGGGTCGCCAGTCCGACGAGGGCGTCGCTACCGGCGATCGTCAGCAGGTCGGTTCCGACGGCGTACAGGAACGTGCCGCCGGCGACGAAGACGATCCCGAGCCCCGCCGCGATCGGCCACGGACTCGTCACGTGGTTCGACTCGGCGACGAAGCCGGCGACGCTGGCCACGAACAGCACGAGTCCGCCGACCGCGAGGGGGCCGAGGCCGACGAGGATGCCGACCTCGGACAGGACGAGGGAGACGGCGAGCAGGAACGGCCACGGACTCGCGGTCGTCCGATCGTCGGTCCGGGTGGTGTGATCGGCCATACGCACCCTACCACGGCCCCGCAGTTGTAACTGGTCCCGGAGATCGGCGGTGACGACAGTCACGGATCCGTGACAGAATCGGAGACGGGAGAGCGGGATCGACGGCCGTTACGCGTCGCGATCGATGACGAACTCGGTGAACTCGTGGAGTTTATCGACGGTCCCGGGATCGAAGTCGAGACCGTCGATCTCGGCACGTGCCTCGGCGGCCAGGTCGAGGGCACGCTCACGGGCACACGCGAGGCCCCCGGTGTCCTCGATGATCGAGAGGGCTTCGAGGACCTCCTCGTCGGTGTTGGTGTCGGCCTGGAGGATCTCCTGGAGGCGGCGGGCGCGCTCGGGATCGCTCTTCTCGATCGCGTGGATGACGAGGAGGGTCTTTTTCCCCTCGCGGATGTCGTTGCCGAACTCCTTGCCGAACTCGCCGGCACGGCCGAGCGAGTTCTCGACGTCCAGGATGTCGTCGCCGATCTGGAACGCGACCGCGGTCAGTTCGGCGTACCGCGCGACGGCTTCCTCCACCTCGGCCGGCTGATCGGTGATGATCGCGGCCAGTCGGGCCACGATCCGCCCCAGGCAGCCGGTCTTGCACGCACACATCTCGAGGTACTGCTCGGGTGTGACCCGGACGTCGCGTTCGTTGTGCCAGCAGATGTCCATCCCCTGGCCGAGGTGGGTCCGGTTGAGTTCGTCCATCAGCATCTCGTAGGCGGCCAGCCGGCGATCGGCCGGCAGGTTAGCCGGGTCCCGGGTCAGGATCTTCAGCGGCAGGAAGTACATCGCGTTCCCGGCGTTGAGCGCGACGTCCTCGCCGTAGAGGTGGTGCAGGGCCGGTTCCCCGCGGCGCATCGCGGCCTCGTCCTCGACGTCGTCGACGATGATCGTCCCGTTGTGGAGGATCTCGGGGATACAGGCGTAGGGCAGGTACGCCGCCGGGTCCTCGCCGAACGCGTCGATGAAGACGAGAAAGAGCACCGCGCGCCACCGTTTGCCGCCCCGATCGAGCAGTTCCCAGATCGGATCCGACAGGGCCCGCTGGAGCCCATCGGGATCGTACTCGTACGTCGCCTCGCCGAAGAACGACTCGAGATAGTCGACGTCGATCTCGCGTGGAATGAGGTCGGCGATGGCCTCGTCGATAGCTGGCCGCCACTTCGCAAGCGTCTCCCGCATACACCCTCAGAGAGGGAGCGGCCTCAAAAAGATTCAGTTCTTCGTGGACAACACTGATTGGATTTATTACTATTCCGGAACCCTTAATCGGGCGGCAAGGTGACGCGGGAACATGGCAGACGAAGCCGAACTTCGCGAGCAACTCGTCGACGCGTTCGAGGGCGCGGACTACCCCGTCAGCAACCAGATGGATCTCGTACCGGCACTGCCGAACGGGCCGGCGACCTCCTTCGAATCCGGCGATCTCAGCTTCACCGCGATGGAACTGGGCACCAAGGCCTCCGGCCAGCAGGAGTTTCCCTACGACGACGTCGACTCGCTCGTCGACGACATCATCGCCGGACTGAAAGACGAAGGCGAACTGTAGGGTTGCGATCCGTTCACGGTCTCCGCATCGGCCGCGGCCCGCGACGGGTCAGGACCTGCGACTCCGGATAGTTCGAAAACCGTAATGTTGTTTTCATGACAACCGCCGACGACCAGGGCCGGCACCGTTCTCGACCGATCGGCGTCCCGTCGTCGATTGCGTCTCGATCCCGAACAGTTACCCGCTCGTGGGTCCTCGCCACTCGCATGACGACCTGGATCGGTGACGTCTTCACCAGTGACGTCGGCTGGACGCACCTCGAGCGACTGGTCGATATCGGCAACCGGATGGCCGGCAGCGACGGCGAACGCGAGGCCGCGGAACTGACCCGCGACGCGCTCGCCGAGGCCGGCGCGCGAAACGCCCGACTTGACACCTTCGACGTTCAGGGCTGGACGCGCGGCGACAGCACGATCGCGGCCGGCGAGGAGAACCTCGACTGCATCGCGCTTCCCCGCAGTCCCGCCGACGCCATCGCGGCACCGCTCGTCGACCTCGGCTACGGCCTGCCGGAGGACTTCGAGTCGGCGGACGTCGAGGACGCCGTCGTGATGGTCCGCAGTGACATCCCGGACTACTACGATCGGTACGTCCACCGCCGGGAGAAGTACTACCACGCGGTCGAGAACGGGGCGGCCGCGTTCGTCTACCGCAACCACGTCGAGGGCTGCCTGCCGCCGACCGGCAGCGTGGGGACGGAAGCGGATCCGATCGGGGAGATTCCCGCCGTCGGCGTCTCCGCGGAGGTCGGCGCACGGCTGGCGCGCCGGTACGAGGGCGACGACGTGACCGTCTCGGTCGACGCGGAGATCCACCCCGCGGAGAGCCAGAACGTCCACGCCGAACTCGGACCGGACACCGAGGATCGCGTCCTGGTCACGAGCCACGTCGACGCCCACGACATCGCGGAGGGGGCACTCGACAACGGCGCCGGTACGGCGATGGTCGTCGAGATCGCGAACGCGCTCGCGGACCGGGAGGACGACCTCGAGACCCGCGTGGAGTTCGTCGCCTACGGGGCCGAGGAGGTCGGTCTCGTGGGGTCCGGCTACCACGCCGAGGAAACCGACCACGGGACGATCGAAGCGATCGTCAACAACGACGGCGTGGTCCGCGATCGGACGCTCTCGCTCACCACGCACGGGTTCGACGGCCTCGAGACCGCCGCGAACGCCGTCGCCGAGCGGTACGACCACCCGATCGAGACGGTGCCCGAACTCGGCCCCCACAGCGACCACTGGCCGTTCGTCCAGTGGGGCGTTCCGGGGTATCACGTCACCTCGACCTCCGACGACGTCGGCCGCGGCTGGGGTCACACCTTCGCCGACACGCTCGACAAACTCGAAAAGCGCGACCTCCGGGAACAGGCGATCCTCCTGACCGCCCTCGTCGTCGAACTCGCCGACTCGGCCGCGACGATCGAGCACCGCGATCCGGAGGCGATCGCCGCGGACCTCGAGGTCCAGGACCTCGCGGAAGGGATGCGGGTTACCGGCGACTGGCCCTACGACGATTGACATCCCCCCGCCCTGAAGGGCGAGGATTCCCGAGCGTTGGGATATTAAGGTTCGCAACCTCCCCGTTCGCTCGGTGCGAAACGCCCCGAGGGTTGGTTGAACAGGTAGGCTACTGGCCGTGCCAACCGACCGTTACTCATATCCCCCGTAGAAGGATTCTGAGTTATCTTTCTGCGAATGTTCACCGCACCGTTCACGTCTGCGTTCATCGTCGCACCGCACGACTCACAGACGTACAATCCACGCTCCACACGATTCGCGTCACGCTTCCGGCCACAACACGAACACGTCTTGCTCGTGTCGCGCTCGCTCTTGCGGTCTACGAGGATACCGTGTTCTTCGGCCTTGTATTCGAGCAACGTGGTGAAGCGGTCGAACTCCCATCCGTGGAGTTTCTTGTTCCCACGTTGTCCCCAGTTTCGAGACTCGCCGTTCTCGTCCTCACGAATCCTGCTCAAATCACCGATGGCGATGCGTCCGACGTCGTGGTCGATGCACCGCTCAACAATGTGTTTGGCGAGCGCGTGCAGGAAGTGGTCTTTCCGCCGAGACAACTTCTGTCGAGCACGGAGCGCACGTTTGGACGGGCCGTTCTCGCCTTCCGTCTTGTATTCGTCGCGGGTGAAGTAGTGTTTATCCTGCTTCATCTCGTTCCCCGGATACAACTCGGCGTCTCCATCGTCATAGGCGATGGCGAGATAGTTCGTGATTCCGAGGTCGATACCCGCCGTGTTGTCGCCGGGTGCGTCCTCGACGGGAATCTCGACCTTGCAGACGAGATGGAGTTCCCAACGGTCGCCGTTCCAGACGGCTCGAACTTGCTGGATGTTCTCCACGGTTACGTCCGGCCGCGTCTCGTACTCTACAAGGATGAAGTCCGAGCGGTGGTTCTTCAGGTTGAAGCCCTTGCTCAGGCGGAGTTGATTGTGCTTGGCGTCGTGTTTGATGCCGTTTTGTTTCCACGTCACGGTGGAGCGTGGGTGGTTGTCGCCTCGCTTTCGGTAGCCGGGTGGATTCGCGTCGGTGTCGCCGTTCTTGCGCTTTTTGAACCAGCCGTTGAACGACTCAGCAAGCTCTTCGAGAACTCGCTGACTTGACTGAGAATGGAGGTCACTGTATCGTTCGTGGTCTTTTAGTTCGCGCTTGAGGTCGGCTTCGGACGGTATCTCGCCGGTTTCATCCCATTCTTGTTGGGTGTGGTAGCGGGCGACATTCCACAGTTTTGATGCTGAGTGTCCGCAGTCATCGAGGTCGTCACTCACTTGGGAGTGGTTGACGATTTTCGCTCGATAGGTGCGGGTTGTTTCCAGCATCTGACTGTGATCATAAATTTTTATGGATTAATCAGTATTAAAGATAGTGGTTGAGCGTGGAATATCCAGCCGTGCAGTCTTCGGTGGGTGGCGTCATCCAGTGACAGCGCGTATCCCCGCCGTAAACAGTAGACGCCGAACCTAATTCACGACACTGCTGGTGAAGTTGTCTATGGTCAAGACAACCGAAGCAAAACAGGTCTGTCGTGCCGCATCAACTCTTGTCTACCCAGAAATCGACTTTGACATCAAGTCGTGTGGAAAGTACACGAGAGAGGACTTTCTCGAAGTCCTCTCTCGGATCGCTTTTGATCAAGAGTTCGCCAATACAGGCGGGAAAACGTACCAGTTAGATCACAAGGA